>CANSLL010000157.1 GCA_947647695.1 uncultured Clostridia bacterium
CCATTATAAAAACTTCCCCACCAAATTGCAAGGTTTTCCGCCCGCCGCCCTTTTCTTTTTTTGTCGGGTATACTATACTAAGAGAGAACACAGAAAGGTAAAGGAGGCGCCATATGCGCATCAAGGAATTTGAAAAACGGTTTTCCGGCCACGTCCCCGGCTTGCAGGGCGCTTCCGCTGCGTATTCGGTCCTGGTACCGCTGATCTTCCGCCGGGGAGAGGTCTATCTGCTCTTTGAAGTACGCGCGGACACGCTGGGCCGCCAGCCCGGGGAGGTCTGCTTCCCCGGCGGGCGCATGGAGCCGGGAGAGACGCCGGTCCAGTGTGCTCTGCGGGAGACGGAGGAGGAGTTATCCATCCCCTCCGATTCCGTCCGCCCCATCGCGGAATTGGATTTTCTCTACCACCAGTCCGGCGCGCTGATTCACCCGATCCTCGGTGAGATCAAGGAAAAAGACTTGCACAAGCTCCGCTGCAGCGAAGCGGAGGTCAAAGAGACTTTTCTCGTCCCCTTTTCCTTTTTCCAGCAAACGGAGCCGCTGCTCTATGCCTATGATCTGGAGCCTCGCGTCCCGGCGGATTTTCCCTATGAGCTGGTGGGGTTTGAAAAAAGCTATCCCTGGCGGGCGGGGCGCATGGACGTCCCCATCTACCGCTGGGAAAGCCACGCCATCTGGGGCCTGACGGGACGCGTCTGTATGCACCTGACCCGTCAAATGGCGGAAACGCCTGCGGCGCCCTGCCGGCATGTCACCCATCCCATCGCCCCGTTGTACCGGGCGGACGCAAAACTCCTGATCTTAGGCTCCTTTCCCTCCGTAAAGTCGCGCCAGGGCATGTTCTTTTACCACCATCCTCAAAACCGATTCTGGAAGGTCCTGGCGGAGGTATTCGGCGAAAGGCCGCCGGAAACGGTGGAGGAGAAGCGGGCGCTGCTGCTTGACCATCAAATCGCCCTGTGGGATGTGATCCAAAGCTGCGACATCACCGGCTCCAGCGACAGCAGCATCAAAAACGTCGTGCCCAACGACCTTCGCCCCATTTTAGACGCAGCCGAGATCCGGCAGATCTGCGCAAACGGCGCCACAGCGGGGCGGCTTTACAAAAAATACATCGAACCGGAGCTGGGCTGCAGCTGCGTCGTGCTCCCTTCCACCAGTCCTGCCAACGCGTCCTTTTCCCTGGAAAAGCTCGTGGAGATCTGGGGCGGCGTCCTCCGGCAGACTCTGTGAGGGGAAAACAGAAGGGATATCGCAAAAAGCTATGGAAAAAGGACCGCCGTTGTCCGTTTTCCATAGCTTTTTTCTTTTGCCGCCGCGCCCTGCAAAAAATCGGTCAGAGCCATACAGACCAGTCTCCATAATCATGGACGCCGCTTCCGTGGCGCAGTTTTCCTTCTCCTTTGAGCCTTCGGAACGCATCCCGCATACGAAGCAGAAGCTCCGGCCGGAGATCCAGGGAATGATGGCCCGGAAACACGCGTTTCACCGGCAATGCCGCCACCGCCTCCAAAGACGCAAGATACGCCGCAGGATCAGTGGACGGGTAATACGCAAGCAGCATCCCTTTGTATATTAGGTCACCGGTCCATAAATAGCCCCGTTCCTTTTCCCAAAAACACATATGTCCCGGTGAATGCCCCGGCGTGTGCAGCACCTCGATCTCCCGCCCGCCGAGATCGATGCGCTCATGTCCCGTCAAGACGCGCGCCGGCGTACCCTGGAACAATCTATAATCCTCGACACGGAAGCCCTCTGGCAAATCGCAGCGGTCAACGACCATCTTCCTGACCGCCTCCAGCGGCAGCGGGAACGCGCCTTGCAGCCAGGGCAGCTCCGCCGCGTGGGCGTAAAAATTCGGGAACGATGCGTGGCCGCCGGTATGGTCCCAATGGATATGCGTCGCAATCGCCGTGACCGGGTTCCCTGTAAGATGCACGACCTCGGCGCGGAGATCGGAAATGCCCAGACCCGTGTCGATCAGCAGGCTCCGCTTTGTGCCGTTCAGGAGGTAGCAATGGGTCTCTTCCCAGTGGCGGTATTCACTGATGCCGTATGTTTCAGGATCGATTTTTTCTATGGTAAACCACGGCTCCATCTCTCTGTTCATCCCGCCCGTATTCATAAACTCACGCGGAACGACAGCACGCACGATACCAGCGCCGCACCCAGCGAACAGCCCAAAATGACCCAGAAAATCGCAAATCCATGGAGGGCGATGGACAAAATCACACAGATTGCACCCGCAGCCGCAAAGGTGATGCCGCCTAACAGCTGGCTTTTCGCCCACGCCTCGGGGCTGCTGCGGCTCCACGGCGTGCGGATGCCCAGTACGCTGTCGACATTCTTCGCCTTTGGTATGATATTTCCCAGAACGATCATCAGCAGTCCGGTTCCGATCCCGATGATTTTATAAATTGGCAGCACCGACACCGCAGCCCCCGCCTGTACCTCCCGAAACGCGCCCACCAGAAAAATGAGTTGCAGCGTACAAAACAGCAGCTGTATGGCGATCCCGGTCCAGATCAGGATCTTCGCGTTCGCCCGCCGTTTGACGCGCTCCTCGTCCGTATCCGCAAAGCAGCCGGAAAAGCGCGCCATCAGCCAAAGCAGCCAGCCGCTGAGGGAAAAGGCCGCGGCCAAAATGAACTCCTCATATTTGCTGCCCCAGCGGTCGATCTCCCCCGCGATATTATAATGGACCGGGATCTGATCGGGCAAAAACTGGACGCCAATGGCGGCGATCAAAAAGGGCGCAATACATAAAAACAACAGTACCCAGGACGCGATTTTTTCTTTCCCCGTCATAGCTCCTTCTCCCCTCGAAACTGCTGAAGCCACAGCATGATTTCATCAAACAACGACGTGTTCAATTCGTAGTATATATAATTTTTCTGTTTATACTCGATCACCATGTCCGCATTTTTAAGCACCTTGAGATGATACGACAGCGCCGAAGGCGACAGATCCAGCTGCCGGGCCAAACCGCCTGCGGTACATCTGCCCCGGCGCAGCAGCAGCAAAAGCTCCCGCCGCTGGGGATCGGCCATCGCCTTGAAGGATTCCGCCAGTCCCATCGCTTTCACCTATTTCAAAATTTCTTTAAGCAGATCGTATCATACATGGCATAAAAAAGCAAGGAGTATTTCAAATAATCTTGAAATACTCCTTGCCGCTTCGCCTTTGGATCACACTTCTTCCCGCAGCAGCGCGTAAATACAGTAGTCCTGGAGCGACTCTTCCTTATAGACTCCCTGTCGCAGGACGCCCTCCAGAGAAAAGCCGTTTTTCTCCAGCACCCGCCGGGAGCCGGTATTGCGCGCAAAAGGCTCAGCATAAATGCGGGCGATGTCAAAACGGGAAAAACCTTCCCCGCACAGCTGCCGGACGGCCTCGGTCATCACGCCGCGGCCCCAGAACGCCTTGCCCAGCCAGTACCCCAGCTCCGCGCTTTTGCGGTAGACGTCCGCGCCGCAAAACAGGCCGATACTCCCGGCAAGGACGCCGTCCGTCTCGATGGCGCGGCACAGCTGCCGCGGGCCGCCCTCAAGACACGCAGTGATATATGCCTCCGCATCCGCCAGGGTATAGGGATAGGGAAACACATCCCGCAGATTGCGGGCGATCTCGTAATCGTTTGCTTGCCGGCACAGCGCCGGCGCGTCCTCATTCCGCCACGGGCGCAGCAGGACTTTCGCCATCACTGCCGCCTCCTTCCGCCAAATATGCCTTCAGCGCATCCATACGGTTCCTCGCTTCTTCATAGCCGTCGTTGTACCACTGCTCCAGCAGCTCCGGGTCTTTTTCCAGGCGGTGGTATCCGCTAGAATCCTGGGGCGCGATCACAAAGACCTTCCCCTCCGCTTCATATTTGCGCACCCGCTCCAGGGCGCCGTTATAGCGCATCGTCCGTTCGTCCAGCGCCTTGACAAAGGCGGGATAGTCCCGATACCGCATCTTTCCGATCTCCAGCGCCTTTTCCGGCGATTTGATATACCGGCGGTCCTGGGTCAGCACAAGAATGTTTTTATCGCAGCCTGCCTCCACCGAGCGCTTGACCGGGATAGGGTCCGTGATCCCGCCGTCCATGTAAAGCTCCCCCCGGTAACGGATGGGCGGGAACAGCAGCGGCAACGCGCATGTTGCCCGGAGCAGGGTGTTCCTCCGGTCGCCGCGGTCCACCGGCAGATATTCCGGCGCGCCGGTCCTGAGGTTCGTTACCACCGCCTTGATCTCGCCGGGAAACGCCTTGCAGGCCTGATAATCGTAGGGCAAATAATAGTTCGGGATCTGATCGTAAATAAAGTCCAGGTTAAAATAACTGCGGTTGCGCCGGTCCGTCATATACTGTGGCCCCATGTAGCGCCGGTCGGGGATATACCGCAGCAGCAGCTCTTTATTCCGTCCCCGCTGGCCGCTGGCATAGGACATCATATAGCATGCCCCGGCGCTGACGCCCAACAGATAATCCGCCGTGATCCCTTCCTCCATCAGCGCTTCTATCGCGCCGGCGGAAAAAGCGGCGCGGCAGGCGCCGCCTTCCAAAATCATACCAATTTTCATAAAAATCTCCTTTCCGGCCCGTCACAGCTCCACCGGCACCGGCATATCCATATCCAGCGTATGCTCCGTCACCCGGCAATCCCAGGCACAGAGGCGGACACCCGCCCGGGCAGCCTCCCGCAGCGCCTGTCCAAATGCCGGCTGCGTTTCGTCGTTGGGACGCAGCGCACGCGCCCCCTTCATGGCGATCACAAACACCGCCGCCGCTTCATAGCCCTCCTCCACAGCACGCATCAGGCCGTGCAAGTGTTTGACGCCCCGCAGCGTCGGCGCGTCGGGGAACCAGGCACAGCCGTCGCGCAGTAGCGTCACGCCCTTGACCTCCACGAGCTGGACTGTACGCGCACAGGTGAGGCGGAAGTCAAAACGGGAATCGCCATAGGAAAATTCCGGGCGTATTTCGCATAGGTCGTCCCGAAAGCCGCCCTTCGCCACAAACTCACCGAATACCCGGTTTGGCGCCTGGGAATCGATATTCACGATCTGCCCGCCGCTACGGACAGAAATCAGGTCCCAATGCGTTTTACGCGCCGGGTCATCACTATAACGAAGGTACACCTCTGCACCCTCCCGCAGCAGTTCTCCCAAACGGCCCGTATTTTTCACATGGCACAGCGTGTCCTCGCCCTGTATGGTCACAATGGCAGAAAAGCGGTTCAGCCGCTTTTGGAAATATCCCGTTTCCACTTTTCCGTAATCCACACCTGCACCTCCATGCTGCTTGGGCTCGAAACACAACGCAAATAAAACTGTAACGAGTCTCATTATAGACCAAATGCGATATAAAAACCAGTGCTGACCGAGAGAAAGTGAGTGACAATCACCGCACATATTGCAAACAGGAAATAAAAAGGCAGGAGAAGATGATATATCAACGGTTAGTGTTATTATAGG
>CANSLL010000158.1 GCA_947647695.1 uncultured Clostridia bacterium
GCCCCTGCCTTTCCGATACGGCTCTGTCTGCTTTCAGCACTTATTTCAGCGCCTGCGCCAGCTTGACGAGCAGATCGTCTCCGTAACGATAGCTGTCTAAAAACACCAGCGTTGCCTCGGAAAGCTCCGCTTTTTCCTGGAGCAGCTGCTTCGCTTCCTCCTTGGTCATCTTCTTGTCCACGCCGTCCTTCACCTCCTGCCAACACGGCATCGTGCGCGGGAGCTTCCCTTTGCGCACCATGGCCGCAGTGTATTTTCCGCCGTCATCCCACTGAAAATGGGGCAGATCTACAATAGACTTCCAGTCGCCGCCCCAGGTAAAGCCCATCTTCTTGCCAATGGCGCCGCAATGCTTGAAAAACGCCGCGTCGTCAAACTCATGGCCCTTGACGTTCTTGCAGATGTCGAACGCAAGGCCCACCTTCTCGCCGTGAAACGACGGCGTCTTCTGCTGGGTGACAATGGCGCCGGGCGCCGTGCGGCCCTGGGCGTAAAGGGACGCCTGATACTCCGCGTCCCGCACGGTTTCCGTCACCAGGACGGGCAAGCCCTCGGCGGCGCACAGGGCAAGAAAAATGCGGCAGTTGGCCGCCACATCCGAGCGCAGGCGGTCGATATCACGGCTGCGGAGCATGGCTGTCCCCCTCCTTCTTCACGGCACGGCCTGCGTCCGCCATACCCTCGCCCAGAATATAGGCAATCAGCGTACCGCCTGCCATGATGATTGACGCGATCTGGGCCGTTTCGCTCTCGCTTACGCCGCAGAACATCGCCAGGGCGGTGACGAAGCCCACCACCGCCGCCCAGAATTTGCGGCTGGTCAGCTTCTGCTTCCAGTTGATGCGTTCCATTCGATTCAAACTCCTTTCCCGGCGGTCAACGCCGCCATATAAAGGCGCCTCCGGCCCCGCTGTTGCACAAAGGAGTACAACTTTTGAAAGAACCCTTGTAATTTTTCCCCGTTTGCGGCACAATGGGGACACACGTTTTCCCCTCCCCGCACCGGTAATCTGAAATAAAAAGGAGCGAACCTGTATGGAACCGACCATGAACGCCGCTCTGGGCGCCATTGAAACAAGCGGCATCCGCCAGTTCACCCGGCTGGCCCGCGCGACGCCGGGCTGCCTGTTCCTCACCCTGGGCGAACCGGATCTGGATACGCCCCTGCCCGTCCGAGAAGCCGCCAAAGCCAGCCTGGACGCGGGTCAGACCCACTACCCGGAAAACAACGGCGAGCCGTTCCTGCGCAAAGCCATTGCGCAGTTCGAACAGAAACGGCATATGCTATCTTATTCCCCCGACGAGATCATTGTCACCGTGGGCGCGACAGAGGCGCTGTTCACAGCCCTCTTCGGCATTCTGAACCCCGGCGACGAGGTGATCATCCCCACGCCGGCTTTCGGCCTGTACGCCTCCATCGTCAAGCTGTGCCGCGGCGTCTGCGTGCCGCTGGAAACGGCGGGGAGCGGCTTTCAGATCCCGGAGGAAAGGCTCCGCGCCGCCCTGTCGCCGCGCACCAAGGCCATCGTCCTCACCTCGCCGAACAATCCCACGGGCTGCATCTACAGCCAGGAAACATTGGAAATGCTCCACCGCGTCCTCCGGGACCTGCCGGTCTTCGTTCTGTGCGACGAGGTCTACCGCGACCTGGTGTACACCGGCGATTTTTCCAGCTTTACCCAATTTGCCGACCTGCGGCGCAAGCTCATTGTGGTCCAGAGCTTTTCCAAGCCCTATGCCATGACGGGCTGGCGCGTGGGCTACCTGATGGCGGACGCGCCGGTCAAGGAGCAGCTGGAAAAGGTGCATCAGTACGCGGTGGTGTCCATCGCCTCCTTTGTGCAGGAGGCGTGCGTCAAGGCGCTGGCGTGGGACACCGGCGATACCGTGGCCCTCTACCGCCGGCGGCGCGACGCCGTGTGCGCCCGTCTGGACGCCATGGGGCTCCCCTATACCAAACCCCAGGGCGCGTTTTATGTCTTCCCCTCCATCGCCCGCTGCGGCATGGACTCCGCGACCTTCTGCACCCGCCTTGCCCGGGAAGGAAAGCTGGCCTGTACTCCCGGCAGCTGCTTCGGCGCGGAGGGTTTTATGCGCATCTCCTACTGCTACGACGACGCAACGCTGGCCGAAGGCATGAACCGGCTGGAGCGCTTTTTGCAAACGCTTTAAGGGATACGGCCCCGGCGAGCCGCCTGTTTCCCGATCCTTTTTTGAAAAAGAATACACAAAAACGCCCGGAGAGCGGATGCTCTCCGGGCGTTTTTGCGATTTTCCCGCTTCTGAAAAGGGGCAGCCTCCGTCCTGCCCTCGCCCGCAGGAGCGCACAGCTTTGCCGCTCAGCCGTCCTGATTGCCCAGATACCGCATCAGCACCGTCGCCAGCTGGGCGCGGCTGACGGTCCCGGCGGGCAGCAGTTCCTTTTTCGCGCTGCCGCTGAGGATCCCGGCGTCCACAGCCCAGGCCACAGCGTCCTTCGCCGAATCGCTCACCTTGGCGCTGTCGGTAAAGGCGGAAAGCTCCCCACGGCCCATGGTATCCCGCCCCTTGACCGCGCTGTAGCGGTACAGGATCACCGCCAACTGCTCCCGAGTGACTTTCCCGTTGGGGACAAACCGATCCCCGCTGCCGGTGAGGATGCCCTGCTCGGCGCACCAGGCCGCGGCCTCGGTATAAAACTGCCCCGCAGGCACATCGGAAAAGGACGCCGTGCTTGCCGGCGTGGGCTGGCCCGCCTGACGCCACAGAATCGCCGCGATCATGGACCGGCTGACGGACGCCTGTGGCGAAAAGGTCTTCTCCCCCGTACCGCTCATCAGGCCGTTGTGATGGACATAGGCCGCCGCGCCATAGTACCAGGCGCTGTCCTTCGTATCGGAAAAGGGCGGCTTTTTCAGCACGATCAGCGTATTCGTGCGCTCCGGCAGCAGGGCAATGATGCTGTTGCTCTGCACGATGCTCTCCACCGAAGCATACGCGCCGTCCTCCTGCACCAGGAACACTGCCGCATCCTTGACGCTGCCGCTGACGGGAATCTCCACCGCAGCGTTCGCCACAGGCGCGGATACGACGATGACATCGGGCACGGTCCCGGCTTCAGCGGGCGTCTGGGCAGGAATATCCAGCGCCGCCGATACCTCCCCACTTGCTTCCGCCCCGGTGAGGGTAACAGTATACGTCGCGCCCCAGGCCGGAGCGATCAGCCCGCAGGCAAAACAAAGAGCGCCCAGGGCGCCGAGCAAACGTTTTTTTCTCATGACGGTCTCCTTTTTCGATCACCCGCACACCCGGCGGCAGCGCCGCGGGCACGCTTTTTACGCTTCTTGCACCATAATTATAACAAAATCCGCCTCTTTTGTCTACCGGTTCTTCATGGCCTTCTCCCCTGACCGGCGCAAAAAAGCCGCCGGGATCCCACACGGCACGCCCCGGCGGATCCCCCGAAGGACCCGCCTCAAACAGCCGCATCCCCTATATGACAGCCGTCCCGCGCCCGTCAGTTTGTATAAACTAACTTTCATTTCCAACCCCTGCTCCTTGTGAAAATGCCAAAATTCCCCTGCACCGGAAAATTTCGGTTGACAAGGAAAGTTAGTCTATGCTAATCTATAGGCGTTCAAAGGAAACAGGCAAGCACCCGCCGGCGCGCAGCGCGGGCGGGCACGGCGGAAAGGAGGGGCAACATGCCCTTGGCCATGGCAGCAGCCGGCGACGTATGCAGGATCAAAAAAATCGGCGGCAAAACGGAAACAAAACAATTTCTTTCCAACCTCGGCTTTGTGGCCGGCGGCAGCGTGACGGTGGTCTCCGTGATCGGCGGTAACCTCATCGTCCTGGTCAAGGACGCGCGCATCGCCCTCAGCCGCGAGATGGCTTGCAAAATATTCGTGTGAGTAAAGGAGGAGCGGGCAAATGAGAACACTGAAAGACGCCAGGACCGGCGAAACGCTGACGGTAACAAAGCTCACGGGCAAAGGTGCGGTGAAGCGCCGCATCATGGACATGGGCCTGACCAAGGGCGTATCCGTCTATGTGCGGAAAGTAGCCCCTTTGGGCGATCCGGTAGAGATCACCGTGCGGGGATACGAGCTTTCCCTGCGCCGGGCGGACGCGGAGCTGGTCCAGGTGGGCTGAGGCGCGCCCAAAAAGAAACGTACTGCGGCGGAGCACGGCTCCGCACTTCTTAAAAACAATAGTTAGTTTATACTAACATCAGGAGGGGATCTATATGGACATCACCATTGCCCTGGCGGGCAATCCAAACTGCGGCAAAACCACATTGTTCAATCAGCTCACCGGCGCAAATCAATATGTGGGCAACTGGCCCGGCGTGACCGTGGAGAAAAAGGGCGGCAAATTGAAAGGGCGCAGGGACGTGAGCATCACAGACCTGCCCGGCATCTATTCCCTCAGCCCCTATACCCTGGAAGAGGTCGTATCGCGCAGGTATCTGCTGGAAGAACAGCCCGACGTGATCTTGAACTTAGTGGACGCGTCCAACATCGAGCGCAACCTGTATCTGACCACCCAGCTGACGGAGGCGGGCATCCCCGTCGTAGTGGCGATGAATATGATGGATGTGGTGCGCAAACGCGGCGACAGGATCGACCGGGAGGCGCTTTCTGCCCTGCTGGGCGTTCCGGTGGTGGAAATGAGCGCCGTGAAGGGCGAGGGCGTCATGGCTGCGGCGGAGGCAGCCGTGGCCCAGGCGGGCTGTTCCGCAGGCCCCCGGCACCGTTTTGCCGGCGGGGTGGAACAGGCCCTCTCCGATTTATCGGCGCTGATCGAAGAGGTGACCGCACCGGAAAAGCGCCGCTGGTACGCCATCAAGCTCTTTGAGCGGGACGAAAAGGTGCTGGAGCAATTCGCCTTCGACAGCGATACCCGGCAAAAGTTAGAGACCATCATCGAACGCTGCGAACAGGCCTTTGACGACGACAGCGAGTCCATCATCGCCAACGAGCGCTACCGGTGGATCGCCGGTGTGGTGGAACAGTGCGTGAAAAAGAAGCCCGCGGGGCTGTCCCTTTCCGACCGGATCGACCGCGTCGTCACCAACCGTGTCCTGGCCCTGCCCACCTTCGTGGCGGTCATGGCGCTGGTATACGCCGTTTCCATGGGCGGCTGGGCCATCTCCATCGGCACTAGGGCCACAGACTGGGCCAACGACGTGCTTTTCGGCGCGTGGGTGCCCGGCTTTTTCGATTCCTTCCTGCTCAATGCAGCCGGCGAACCCATTGTGGCCGGATGGCTGTACGGCCTGATCCAGGACGGCATTGTGGCAGGCGTCGGCGCGGTGCTGGGCTTCGTGCCCCAGATGCTGGTGCTGTTCCTGCTGCTGGC
>CANSLL010000159.1 GCA_947647695.1 uncultured Clostridia bacterium
GCATCACAGGATGATAGGATCTAACATTTATGGACAATATGGAAGCTCTGGTTCAGCGTGCTCTGCGCACGGTATTTGCAGACGATTCCATCGTTTACGACAAATCCCGCTTCGCCGGAGGCCTGACCAATTACAATTATATCATGGAAATTCACGGCAAGGCTTATGTCATTCGCCAGCCCGGCGTCATGACGGACCGGATGCTGAACCGCCCCGTAGAGCAGGTAAACAACGTGATCGCCGCAGGACTGGGCGTCAATTCCGTGTGCATTTATTTTGACCAAGACACCGGCATCAAGATCAGCGAGTATGTGGACAACGCCAAGACGTTCGCCGTCCTGGACCCCTGTGCTCCCGAATGCGTGCGCTCCGTGGCTGCTCTGCTCAAGACGCTCCACGCCAGTCCCAAGCCCTTTCTGAACATCTTCAACTGGACCGAGGAGCTGCTCAAATATGAACAGATCGTCCGGGAGCAGAACGGCCAGCTGTTTTCTGACTATCCCTTTTTGAAAAAACAGCTCCTGGCATTCATCGCCACCCATGTCGCCTCCCTGGAGATGCTCCCCTGCCACAACGATACCGTGCCGGAAAACTTTTTGATGAACACCGTCACCGGCCGCGCCTATCTCATTGACTGGGAATACTCCGGCATGAACGATCCCACCTGGGATATCGCGGCTTACATCGGCGAGTCCCGCCTGACCCACGACGCCATCACGGCGCTGTTTTCCGACTATTTTGGCGCCGCAGGCCCCACCGCCGCAGAGCTGATCAAGATCAAGTGCTTCGTCATGGCCCAGGACCTGCTCTGGAGCGTTTGGGCGGTCATCCGCCACTACAGCGGAGAGGATTACTTAGACTACTGCTACAACCGCTATAACCGCTTCCGCCACGATCTCAAGGAATTGTCCCGGAATCCGAATTACCCCTTATGGGAAATGGTGAAATGGTGACAGACCCGTCTGCGGGAGCACGCTGCGCCACGGCTCCGGCAGGCCGCAATCCAGGACGCAGCGCAGCGGGGAAAAAGAGGTATAAAAAAGCAAGGGAGCTTTTGCCTCCCTTGCTTTTTTATACTTTCTTGCACTATTTTTACCAGGTCAAGAAACTGCCAGATCACGCCGTCCGGGCATCTCCCGTCAAAGAGAGCGTCCCAGGGCTTCACAGCGCTTCAGGCCGTCCGTCTTCTCCACGTCGCCGATCTCGCCGACGCCGGGGACCAGGACCATGCCCGCATTGCTCCAGCCAAGTACGGGCAAAATCAGCTCATACGCCCGCTGGATGCCGTCGAACATGTTGTAGGCCGTATCCTCGCCGCAGCTCAGCAGCACCGCTTTTTTCCCCTCCACGGGGCGCTTGGCGGCGTAGAAGCAATAGAAGTTGTCGATCACCCGCTTGATCTGTGCCGGGAAGGTGGACCAGTACAGCGGCGCAGCAAACACGACCACATCCGCCCGCTCGATCACCGGCGCCACGGCGTTGAAATCGTCCCCATGGCAGCAGGGATGGCTCTCGTCGCCATAGCAGCCGCCGCAGCCGACACAGCCGGCCACGTTCAGCTCCGCCGTGCTGATCTTCGTCACCAAATGGCCCGCGCTCCGGGCGCCCCGGAGAAAGGCCTCCGCCATCTGGTCGCTGTTTCCGCCGGCGCGGGGGCTGCCCGTGAGCACCACAATATTTTTCGCCATATGCCCTTCCTCCTTAGCCAAAGAAGCGATGACCCAATTCTTCGCAGCGCTTCAGACCGTCCGTCTTCTGCACGTCGCCCGCGTCCAGGACGCCCTGGACATAGACCTGACCCGCAACGGACCAATCCACCGTCTTTGCGATCAGCTCAAAGGTGCGCTGCACGCCGTCGAACATCATATAATCCTCCGCGTGGCCCACGCAGAGCATCGCCGTCCGCTTCCGGGCCAGGTTTTTGCCAGCCGCGTAGAAGCAAAACATATTGTCGATGAAGCATTTCATCTTGCCGGGAATGCCGGACCAATACAGGGGCGCGGCAAACACCACGCCGTCAGCCCGAAGGAGGGCGCGGGCCACGCCGTTGAAATCAGGATGCTGGCAGCAGGGCTGCGCCTCGTTCTGATAGCATCCGCCGCAGCCGCAGCAGCCGGTGTTCAGATCCTCTGTGCAAATCTTCGTCACGCAGCAGCCGGCACGTTCCGCGCCCCGGATAAACGCCTCCGCCATCTGGTCGCTGTTTCCATTGCGCCGGGGGCTGCCCAATACCATTACGATCTCTTTTCCCATGGATATTTGCCACTTCCTTCCCTTTTTTCTTCCGTTTTACACATACAGGTTCCCTGCCTATTTTTTCTATTTTCCACTATACCATATTCGCCCGCCCGCGGCTCGTACTATTTCGACCACGCCTCATCAAAATTGTGCAATATCCTCCCCGTCCTCCGTCAGGCACATCACGGACACCTCAAAGGCCACCCGCGTCTGGGGCCCCTGCTCCGTCACCTTCGTGTAGCTGCGGCTCTGGACCCGCCCGGCAAAGGACAGCGGCGCGCCCACCTCCAACTCGCCCAGCGTCCCCGCCAGCGCGCCCCAGGCGATACAGGGGATATAATCGGCCCTGCCATAGCGCCGGTTGACCGCCAGCATGATGTCGCAGATCTCTCGTCCCAGGGGCGTGCGCCGACGGATGGGCGGCTTGCACAGCGCGCCCGTCAAGCGGATCACATTGCGGTCCGCCCCTTCTTCCTCCACGAGCGTCTTGGCAAAGATCGTAATGATCAGCCGGTTCCCCTGACCGGATTTGTTATTGTACGACCGCAGTTGCCCCGTCAGGGCGACGTGCATCCCCGGGCGGAGGGGCTGCCGCTCCAGCAGCCCCTCCGAGACCACCACCGTCAACTCGTCCGTCTGATCGGACAGGCGCAAAATCTGCAACGGGAATTTGTAAAAGCGCTCCCGGTGGTTTTCATGGGAATACGCCGGCGGCGCCGTCACCGTGCCCGCCGCCGTCACTTCGTTTCTGTGCATGTACTCTGCCATTGTTTGTCCCGCCTTTCCCTTCGTTCCTGCCATGCCTTCCACTATATGCCCCTTTTCTGCGGGATATGTCTTGCATACAGGGCTTTTCCTATGCTACAATTTCTACAGGCAGGGCGTCCCCGTACCGTTGTCTCTCCGCCGCCGTCGGACAGAGACAACGGACGGCTCTCCGAACAGGACGCCGGGAAAGGGGGGATATCATTGCATCCGATCCGACATTTTATCACCGTCACCCATCACAAATGGCTGGTGCTCCAAGGGTGCTTTCGTTTGGGATTGTACCGCCAGGGCCTGACCCACGATCTGTCCAAATACTCCCCCACGGAATTCCTCGTGGGCGCAAAATACTATTTCGGCGACCACAGCCCCAACGACGGCGAACGGATGGACAAGGGCTACAGCGCCGCCTGGCTCCACCACAAGGGACGCAACAAACACCATCTGGAATACTGGATCGACTACTCCCCGGCGGACAGCCATCAGATGGCGGGGCTGGAGATGCCCGTCCGATACGTCGCCGAGATGTTCTGCGACCGTGTCGCCGCCAGCAAGACCTACCGGGGCAGCGCTTACCGCGACAGCGACCCCTACGATTACTACATGCGCTCCCGCGACCACTACATGATCCACCCAAACACCGCGGCGCTGCTGCTGGATATGCTCACCGTGCTCCGGGATCAGGGCGAGGCGGAGGCCTTCCGCCATATCCGGGAGGATATCCTGCACCGCTGAGTCCCAAAAGGGGAAACACTCCTTTCTCCGCTTGAAAACAATACACAAGAACGTGCGGTCGCGGTACGCTCCGTTTGTTTGAGACACAAAAGAACGGCAGTCCTGGGGTGTAGGACTGCCGTTCTTTTTATGGTATTCTTGCTTACTTGATGTAGGAATTCATCATCTGGACGCCGTAGTCATTTACCTTATAGTAAACGCGCAGCTGGCCGTTCTCGTCCAAATCGAAACGGCTCTCGTCCAGCAGGCCGTTCTTTTCAGCGGACATGACCGCTTCCTGCATGGCCGCGAACTTCAGCATCTTAAAGCCGCTGTACTGAGGCTTCAACATCTCGATCACGTCGTTGACGCACAGTTCTTTGCCGTCCTTAAACTGCAACAGCATTTCATAATACAAAGGTCTCATGAGTTAAGCCTCCTTCTTCTTAAACGCATTCAGCGGATTCAGGTTGCCGACCAGAGCGATACCAACGATCATGATCAGCGCAGCAAGCCACTGGACCGGAGTCAGCATCCAGCCTTCCTGGCCGTCCAGCAGGCCGCAGACGACCCAGCAGAAGAACGGAGCCCAGAACGCGTAAGCGCCGTTGCAGGTCATGCCGAGGGCAGCGCCGCACATGGATGCGCCCTTGTACCAGAAGCCGAAAGACAGACCGGCAAACAAACCGGAGATTACGAAGAAGCCGATGGAACCCATATCGGTGAAGGCGGTGCCCAACAGAGCGAAGGGATTCAGACCGCCGCCGTCGATCATGCACAGCAAGGGCAGAGCAATGATGATATTGCCCAGACCGGAGGTGCACTGACGGATGGTGATACCGATGTTGTACTCGATCAAAGTGGTACCAAAGCCGGCGACCGCACCTTCAATGCCCCAGCCCAATGCACAGACCAGACCCAGAGCAATACCGACGATGGTGGTGCCGCCGAGGCCATCGAAAGACGTACCGCCGATGACCGTGGCGCAGATCAAACACACAATGATACCACCGACCATCAGTTTATTCAGCTCCTGCTTAAATACCACACGCCCGATGATGGCGCCGAAAGCGGCGTTCAGCGCAGCAAAGGGGACGATGATGGTACCGGCCAGCTGCAATGCAGCGACGTAGCAGGTGGAAGCGATCGGGCCGCCGATGATGGCGCAGATAATCATGACCAGACCGGGCTTTGTCTTCAGTACGCGGAAGAAGTCGCCGATCTCGCCAAGGACGGCGCATTTCAGGATCATCCAAATACCGCTGAGGGCGTCGTTGACGCCGGAGCCCAAGGCGGCCAGAACATAGGTGATGGCGAATACGGACAAACCGGAGGTGTTGGCGCCGTACCAGTCAGCTCCCCAAACGCCTCTGGCCATGCCGAGGGTCAGGAAGCCGGTGTACAAGCCGTAGGTGACGCCGGACATGATGGCGATGATAACGCCTTTTTTCATGAAGGAGGAGTCAGCCTTGCGCTTGGCAGCAATTGCATTACTGTTCATAAAAAATACATTCCCTTCTCTTTTCCCAGAGTATTTGCCCTGTGGATCCGCTTTGCCGCTGTCACGACTGATACAGTCAACTTAAGAAGGTATCCTTAAGATACAAACTTAAGGCC
>CANSLL010000160.1 GCA_947647695.1 uncultured Clostridia bacterium
CGTTTTATCTGCACGAAGTACAAACAGAAAAAGAAGCACAGCCGTTCAAGACTGGGACACACCCTACAGGTGTTCCCAGCGGCAATGCTTCTCTGATTCTGAGTTTACTACATAGAATCATCGAAGTCAAGAGAAACGCAAAAAATAGAAAGCGGCAGTTTTCACTTCAGGGCAATGAGGTGCTTCTGCCCCGTGCCGGAGAGGTCCGGGAGCCGGGTCTGCTGCCGACAGCGGCGGAACTGCGGCGCGCGGACACCGGCGCATTGCAGGATCGGCTGCAAGAGGTGCGGAAGCAAATCAACCGTCTGGAAAGGCAGGAAGAACGTGCAGGCGGATTATATGGACCGGACGCGGAGCAGCTGCGCGCATTGCGTCCCCAGGAGCAGGACCTGGTCCGGCAGATCAGAGCGCAGCAGGCACAGGCGCGACAGAATATGTTGCCGCGCGCCGGGGAAGTTTTGCCGCTGCCGGTACAGGAAACGGATGTTAACGCATTACGGGAGCAGCTGCGCCAGGTGCGCGCGCAGATCGCCGGTCTGGAAGAGATCGAGGAATATATGGGGCGGCTTTCCCACGCCGAAACGGCAGATCTGAACGCATTGCGGCAATGGGAACAGGCGCTGGAGCAGCAGGTCGGCACGGAAGAAACCCGGTCCAATATGACAGAGGCGGCGCGCATCATCCGGCGGGGCGAGGAAGCGGCCGCGGCGGCAAGACCGGTGCAGGCCCGCAAGACGATGCGGCAGGCGCTGCTTGACCTCTTCCACGTCGGGGACGGTTCGCGCAGAAAGCTGGGCGAACAAATCGACGCGGCGGCGGATCGGATATTGGAGCGCGGATATCTCACAGAAGGAGAAGAGGCCCAGCTGTTCCGCGACCTCATGAACGCGGGCGTGATCGTTGACGAGACCACAAGCCGGGAATATGGGCCGGTCCGGCAGGCGCTGCACGGCATCGAACTCTATGTGGACGAGATCACAATGGCAGAGTTGGGCGATGAATGGCCGAGCATCCGGCGGCAGGCATCTGAAAACGGGATCAAGCTAACGGGAAAACGGGGGTATGATGCCGGTATCGATCAGATATATATAGGATTGGCGGAGCAGTATCCGGGCGCATTCGACGGGCGCAGAACCGACGGGGCAGAAATGCTGAAGGATATGATACGCGCGGCAGAGCTGGGGAAACCGGAGCGGCTTTCTCTGATGGAAAGCGCTATGCGCGAGGGCGGTGAGGACGCATTGGAACAGCAGATGCTGTTTTTAAGCCGCCAGCTGAGCAATGAGGTGCAGCAGTTTGCAGATAAGGCCGGGTTTGAACTCCGAATACGGCAGGATGCGATTCGGCGGGATGCGCGGCGCCGGGCAGCGGCCGCCACGGAACGGGAGCAGGCCAGGCAGCGGAAACAGGAACAGCGGGAACAGCGCGCCGCAGAACAGGCTGCGCAGGAGCAGCGGATCGCGGAGCGGGAAGCCCAGGAGCAGCGGGAGGACGAGAGCGCCGCGCCGGTGTCTTATATAGAACTGAAGCGGGCGTGGGAAAACAAGGTGCGTCTGGAGCGCTGGGCGAAAACAGCGAAGGAGGGCATGAGCAAGAAGGATATCTCCTTAGCCAATCATGCCGCCAAGTACGGCATTGAGGGCATCGACCTGAACCGGGCGGACAACGCCGGACAGGTGGAGCGCTATGCCTCGGCGCTGGAGGAGATCCGGCAGGAGGACCGGGTCATCCGCCGGGTGGATCAGCGCACGGAGCGTCAGGACGCGGCGGACCGGGCGGCAAACGCCATCGCGGAGTTTGCAACCGACAAGAAGCTGGGCCTCCTCTACCAGCGGGAGACCATGGAGCGGAACATCCGGGACATCTTCGGAAAGGAGCATCAGGCCGAGGCGGAGGAGATCATTTCAACCTATTTTACCCCGGTCCACAAGGCCGTGGCAGAGGGGAACCGGCTCAAGAAAAAGTACAGGAAACAGGTGCGGGCGCTGCATCTTGACGAACACGAAAGGGCGTTGGTGCAGATGAAGATGGAGAACGCGAGCGAAGAGGCGGACGCTTATTTGCAGGACAACAACCTGACGCTGAACGAGGAGCAGATCGAAAAGATCGACCACGCGGCGGAGGTTATGCGTGGCATCTACAATGAACTGTACGACCAGATCAACGCGGCGCTGATGCGCAATGGCTATGCGCCGGCACCGTTCCGCAAGGACTACGCGCCCCACTTCGTGCTGGATAAGCCGGACACGCTGCTGTGCAAAATACGTTTCGCCCTGGGCCTTGGCAAGGACAGCAGCTTGACACTGCCGACGGATATTGCCGGGATCACAGATCAGTTCCGGCCCGGAAAGCGGTGGTTCGGAAACCTCATCCAGCGGCATGGGGAAATCACGGACTATGACGCGCTGCACGGCTTTGACAACTACATCGAGACGGCGGCGGACGTCATCACCCTGACGGACAGCATCCGTAATCTGAGGACGCTTGAAAACGCAATACGCTACCGTTTCAGCGACGAGGGCATACAGGAGCAGATCCGGGAAATCCGCGCCAACGAGGAACTGAGCGCCGAGGAGCGCGTCGATGCGGAGGAAAAGGCCTATGAGAAAGCAGAGGAAACGATGCGGGACAAGGTGGCCCAGGTGCGCCAGAAGCAAAGCCAGGGCATGGCGGGGCTTGTGACGGAGCTGCGGCGGTATACAGACAATCTGGCCGCGAAAAAGAGCCGCGAGGACCGGGCCATGGAAGATATGTTCAACCGGCAAATCTACCACATTGCCAAAAACATGGAGGGCCGCGTGGCGGCAAATATGATCGGCGCGAACGTGGGCAGCTGGCTGACCAACTTTATCCCCATTACTCAGGCAGCGGGAGAGGTGTCCACGGCGCACCTGATCGCCGGTATGGGGAAAGCGGTGCGGGCCATGGTAAAGGACGACGGGTTCCTGGACGCTTCCACGTTCCTGACGAACCGCTACGGCTCGGACCGCCTGGAGCAGACGCTGACGGACAAGGCGTCCCGCGTGGCGGGCATTGGGATGGAGGTGATCGACCACTTTACCGCCCAGACGGTGGTGCGGGCGCGATATGAACAGAACATTGCTCAAGGGATGGATCCGATCACGGCCATGGAGGACGCGGACGATTTCGCGGCGCGCCTGATCGCGGACCGGAGCAAAGGGTCCATGCCCACGATGTTCAACGCGACAAATCCGGTGCACAAGGTGTTTACCATGTTTCAGCTGGAGGTCAACAACCAGCTTTCTTATCTCTTCAAGGATATCCCCCGCACTCAGGCGGAAAAGGGAACGGCTGTTATTGCCATGGCTTTGACAAAGGTGTTTGTCGGCGCTTTCCTGTATAACCTCCTCTACCGGGAGCTGACAGGACGCGACGCGGCGCTGGACCCCATCGGGCTGATCGTGCAGGCGCTGGGGCTTACATTCGACAAGGAAAACGGCCTGCATCAGAAGGAGGACTGGACGTTCAAGAAGGGCGCGGAGACCCTGGCCACGGGCACGGTGAAAAACCTGCCCTTTATCGGCGGCGTGATGGGCGGCGGACGCGTCCCCGTTTCGGCGGCGCTGCCCCGTCCGGGCGTGATCTGGAACAGTCTGAACAGCGACGCGGCGGCGGAGAAAAAGCAGCAGACCATCGGCAAGGAGCTGCTGCGTCCGGCAACGTATCTGCTGCCGCCCTTCGGCGGCGGCGCGGCCAAGAAGGCCATCGAGGGCGCGGCGGCGGTGCGCAGGGGCGGAAGCTACCGGCTGAACAACAAGGGAGAGGAAGAGCTGCAATTTGCAATCTACGACCAGTCGCCGCTGAACTATGCGCGCAATATGGCGCTGGGCAAGTGGTCCGGGAAGGGAGCACAGGAATATGTCAACAACGGCTTCCGGGGACTGAGCGCGGCGGAGACGGCGGCCTTTGACACGCTGCGCCATGAATTGGACGAGGACCCCCGCGCGGCCATGGCGGCGGTGCTGGGCCTGCGGGAGATCGAGGGGGAGAAGGACAGCGAGGGCAAAACCGTGACAGGGAGCACGCGGCGGAACAAGGAGGCGTATCTACAGAAAAGCGGCCTTTCCGAGGCGGCGCAGACGGTGTTGTTTTTCGCGGACAGCGACTGCGCGTCCGACAGCGTGGAGGAGATGCGCCGCCAGGCTGTGGGCCGGGGCGCGGACGAGACGCAGGTGTATCAATATCTCTGCGCGACGGATGTACTGGAACCGGACCGGGACGAAAACGGCGAGGCCATAGAGGGAAGCCTCAGGAAGAAAAAAGCCGCGTGGCTGGAAACAGAAAGCGGCTGGAGCGCGGAGGATCAGGCGGCAGTTTATTTTGCAGACGGCGACTGCGCGCCGGACAGCGTCCTGGAGCGGCGGGAGAAGTTAGCGGAGGCCGGTATCGGGCAAACGGACTATTACCGCTACAGCGTCCAGGCCGGGAAGGTGGAGCCGGACAAGGACGAGAAGGGCAACAGCGTAGACGGGAGCCGGAACAAAAAACTCTTTGATGTGATCGACGGCATGGATCTCAGCGAGGAGGAAAAAGCGGCGATGTATCTTGTCAACGTGGACGGATTCGACGGCAGCGACGGGGCAAGGGAGAAGTACGAGGCGGCGAAGGCCGCGGGCGTCGGGGATTACGATTATATCAGGTTCAAGGCCGATACTGGTGTGATGAACAGCCGCGACGACAGCGGCAAGACGGTCACGAACCTGAAGAAAAAACGCATCCTTGCATACATCGACGCAATGGATCTCAGCGATGCGGAAAAGGATGCGCTCTATTATGCGGCGGGGTATAAGGCGTCCACGATCTCAGATTGTCCCTGGCATGGCGGACGGGTAAAAACCGGCAGTGCCGGGGGAAGCGGGAGCACTGGAGGCAGAAGCGGCAGCGGCACGCAAAAGCGGCCGTCTGCTGCGGCGGCGCGGAAAGAAACGGCCAAAGCCGCGGCGGTAAGGAATCCCCAGATACAGGCGTATCTTGCCAGGTACGGCGAATCGCAGACCGCCGCGATGCTGCCGCGGGCAGGGGAGCAGGGGAGTATGCTGCCCAGGGCAGGGGAGAGCACACAACGGATGCTGCCCAGGGCGGGAGAGACGGTCCCGGACGCGGCAGCATCGTATCTGCGCAGGAACGGCGGCGCAGCGGGGAACAGGAGCACGTCCGGGTATTTGGCGCGGTATGGGAGGTGAAAAACACAAAAGCGCCCGCCAGTCCATATCAGACTGACGGGCGCTTCCCGTATGTATCCTCT
>CANSLL010000161.1 GCA_947647695.1 uncultured Clostridia bacterium
ACATCTTGCCGGAGAGGACCAGGGTATCGATGGAGACCCACTCGTCGGCGCTGTGCATATGGGTATCTTCTCCGGGGAACTCACAGCCAAAGCATACGCCGCCCTCGATCTCATGGACATAGGTACCGCCGCCCATGGAAACACATGTGGCTTCCTGTCCGGTGTAAGCAGTAAAGACCCGCTTCAGCGCTGCTACCAGCGGCGTGTCCTCCGGTGTGTGATGCGGAGCTTTACGCAGCATACACTCCGCTTCCAGACCACGTTCCTTCGCCTTTCCCTCCAAAATGGCGTACAGGCGCTCTTCGCCGCCGCACAGGGGCACACGGCTGTCGAGCCGGGCGCGGAATCCCGTCTCCGTATAGGTGAACATGTCGAGCGAGACCGTCAGCGGCCCGGTGATCTCGTCCGCGCAGGCGATCCCCAGGTGCGTCCCGTCTGTCTCGCCATGGGGGACCAGCTCATGGAGCGCCCGCAGCTTATCCAGGCCCGCACAGGGCGCTAAGGGCAGCTCCAGCAACGCCTCGATCAGCGCGGTCACCGCGTTCCTGCCCCCGGCAGGCGTGGAGGCATGGGCGTTTTTCCCCTTTGCAACGATCCGGGCACCGCCGTCCGTATCCGCCACCTCAAAAGTGACGCCGTCCACATCTTTTACCGCCGCATAAATGGCGGCGCTGTCCAGTCCCTCAATCACCGCCTCCGCTTCCGGCGGGACCGCATTGAGCACCATGCCGCCATTGATGGACCGGATGCGCGGCAGCTGCTCAGACCGGGCAAAGCCGGCAAAAATATCGGGACACAGCTGGCCTTTTTCCGTATTCAAAATGGGATAATCGCCATCGGGGGAAAAGGTCATGGGCGGCGCCGGCTCTTTTTTGAAATAGTAGGCGATATCCGTACTGCCTGTCTCCTCCGCAGCGCCCAGGATCAGCCGCACCTTGTGCTTCATGGGCAAGCCCAGGTCCTTGACGCACCGCAGCGCCAGCAGCGACGCCACCGCGGGGCCCTTATCGTCGCTGCTGCCGCGGCCGTAGATCCTGCCGTCGATCACCTTCGGCTCATACGGAGCGCACATGGTCCAGCCGCTCCCCTCCGGCACCACGTCCAAATGGGCAAGGATGCCCAGCTGAACGTCTCCTTCGCCATAAGTGACCGTAGAGACATAATTGTCCACGTTGTTCACATCCGTAAAGCCGTAGCTCCTGGCCAGCGCTTCCGCAGCCGCCAGCGCAGCGGCGGGGCCATCGCCATAAGGTTTACCGGGCTTGGCCGCCTCGTCCACGCTGCGGATGGATACCAAAGACATCACATCGCGCACCAGCTCATCCCGATGGGCGTCAAAGTATTCTTCGATCTGTTCTCTATATTTCATAAATACGGGCTCCCTTCCTAACATTTACCATCTCTATGGTATCACATCGCCGCTTCAGTGTAAAGCGCGGAAATCGCCCGCGGCGCTGTACTCCGGCCACAGCATCAGGTATTGTCCTTGCCGATGGGCTGGCGGAAGAGCAAACGCTTCATCGCCGTCCAGTTAAAGGGAATCAGCGGATAGAGGTAATGCCCTGCCAGCGGGCGGGTGGCGGCGATCATCACCAGGACCAGAATCAGTCCCCCAAGGAAGCCCCACAAGGAAAACAGCGCCGAAAGAACCAGCAGCACCAGGCGCATCAGCTTGAAGGCATAGCCCAGCTCAAAGCTCGGCTGGGCAAAATTCGCGATGGCCACAAAGGCGATATACACCAGCACCTCCGGCACAAGCCAGTTGGCGCGCACCGCGAAATCGCCCAGGATCAGCGCGCCCAGCATACTGAAGGAATTGCTCAGCACATCCGGCGTATTCAGCGACGCCAGCTTCAGCAGATCGACGATCAGCTCCAGCAGCAGCAGCTGTAACAGCAGCGGCACGCCGTTGGGCTCCTCAATCCCGATAAACGCCAGCCACGCCGGGATCTTGTCGGGATTCATCATCATCAGATACCACGCCGGCGTGATAACCAGGGAGGATAAAAACACCACAAAGCGGACAAAGCGAAGATAGGTACCCACCAAAGGCGGAAAATAAAAGTCGTTGGTCTCCTGCAAGAAATC
Source organism: uncultured Clostridia bacterium (assembly GCA_947647695.1). GTDB lineage: Bacteria > Bacillota > Clostridia > Oscillospirales > Oscillospiraceae > Pseudoscillospira. The sequence continues at coordinate 2,089 of CANSLL010000161.1, forward strand.
AAAAAAGGAGGTGGGCAGGATCATCACCGACGGGGAGTTGTCCACCATGAGGATGATGCTCCCCTCCATCACCGACGCCGCGGCGGCGTCGGGCCGCTCGGTATAGCGCACCCGCGGGAAGGGGTTGAACCACTGAGGCTTGTGCATGGCCTCGGCGATGCTCTCCTGTCCCATGGAGACAGAATTGACGTCAATGGCCGCCAGACGCTCCCGAATCTCCTTCAGCGCGCTCCGGTCCACCTTATCGTCAAGATAACACAACACCACATCCGTCCTTGACCGGCTGCCGATCCTGTGGTTTTCCATGATGAGCCGCGGGTCCCGGATCCGGCGGCGGATCAGAGCCGAATTCTGTTTGACCACCTCGGTAAAGCCGTCATGGGACCCGCGGAGCACCTTGCCGTCCGCCGGTTCCTCCACGCCCCGGGTCGGGTACGCCTTGGCGTCGAACAGCAATCCCTTATCCATGCCCTCGATGAGCAGCAGGCATTTGCCCAGAAGAACCGAAGTCACGATATTATCCAGATCATTGTCTGTTCCCGTCTCGCCGTAGACGCCGAAATGACTGGCAAAATCATCCATCGTAGCGGTCAAACGCAGCTGCGCCGGCGTCAGGGACAGGAAAAAGGCAAGGATGCGCTCGATCACACCATCTTTTCCATAGCCGTCCAAAAAATAGAAGTGGGCCGGACGCCCGCCCACAACCAGCGCCCGGCTGACAATATCGTAATTGCGGCCGATGGCCAGGATCCTGTCCAGGCGCGCAACATCGGCCTTGAGCTCTCCCGTTAAAATTCCCATGGAAAAACCATCCTTTTTTCAGATTGCCTCTATTATGTGAAAGGACGCCGCAGATTATACGCTGCGGCGTCCCCTGCGGCGCTCAGCGCCGGTTCTCTTTGGTTCGCTCGTCCGTCTCCGTCTCACCTTGGGAGATCTCCATGGAAAACAGGGACTCATAAGCAGCCCGCTCTGCGTCGTTGCTGGGCGGCGTCGGCATCAGCCCCGTACATTCACAGGACGAAACGGTATCGCAGATGTCCGGGAACTCGCTGGCAAGGTACTGTTTGCGCGGTGTTTTCGGCATAACGCATTCCTCCTTTGCCCGTAGTGTGCGCATCGTGCCGGAAAAGTATGCGAGAAAACCCGCAGCAGCCGTTTTCAGACGGCACTGCGGGCAGCATTTCTTTTTTTATTCGCTTTTGACGCGCTCCAGGCGAAACACTGTGGTATGGGACCACGTTTCCCCCGGACGCAGAATACAAGAGGGAAAACCGGGACAGTTCGGCGCGTCCGGGAAAAACTGCGTCTCCAGGCAAAAGCCCCAATGCTTTTGATACGGCGCGCCGCCCTTTCCCCTGGGACACCCGTCCAACGCATTTCCCGAATAGAACTGGATGCCGGGCAAAGTGGTCAACACCGTCAGGGCAACGCCGCTGGCCGGGCTATATGCCCGGGCGGCGGGCCGCAGCGCGCCGGACGCGCCGCTGATCACCCAGTTATGGTCATAGCCCCCAGCCTGAACTAATTGGGGAAACGCGCTGTCTAAGCCTGCGCCGATCTTCACGGGTCGGCGCAGGTCCATGGGCGTGCCCTCCACCGCCGCAATAGTTCCCGTGGGAATGGACGCGCCGTCCGTGGGCGTATACGCATCTGCAAACAGCTGGATCGTCTGCTCCGTCACAGGACCGGAGGAGTGACCGTTCAGGTTAAAGTAAATATGGCTCGTCAGACTGCACGGCGTCGCCCGGCTGCTCCGGGCCTCATACCTGACCGTCAGGCCCTCCGCCGCCAGCGTATAGCGCACGCAGACCGTGAGGCCGCCGGGATAGCCCTCCTGCCCGTCCGGGCTGTACAGGGAAAGGGTCAAATAATCCGGCCCCGCCTCCTCCGCAGTCCATAGCTGCTTGTCAAAGCCGTGAACGCCGCCGTGGAGGTGGTTTTCCCCTCCGTCGTTGACCGGCAGGCGGTATGTTTTTCCGTCCAGGGTAAACCGGCTGCCGCCGATCCGGTTGGCAAAGCGGCCAATGAGAGCCCCGACATACTTTGTCTGCCGCAGATAATCCTCCAATGTGTCAAATCCCAGAACCACATCCACCGGCGCGCCCGGACCGTCGTGGAGCCGCAGCGACCGCACTGTGCCGCCATAGGTGAGGATATCGCAGGACAGCGCCCCGGCCCGCAGGGTGTATTGCTCCACCGCTTCGCCCGAGGGCAGCACGCCAAAGCATGTTTTTTCCACGTTCCCCATCGTTCCTCTCCCTTCGCCTGTCCTTCAGACGTCCGTCAATCCTGCTCTTCCAAAAATTCCACGCAGCCAGAGGCAAGGTCATACATCGCGGCCACCACTTGCAGCCCCGTCTCCCGTTCACCGGCCTGGATCCGCAGGCTCTGCTCGATGACCGCCTTGCTGTGCCTGGCATTGCGGCAGCACGCCCGGTACCCGTCCGTTTCGCCGCCGATCGCTTTGACGATCTCGTCGGTGATATACCGGATGTAGCCCTCCGGCTTATGGTACAGGGCCGCTTCCACCGCTCCGCAGTGGGTATGGCCCAGTACGACCACCAGGCGGCTGCCCAAATGCTCTGCGGCATACTCGATACTGCCCAGCTGATGATCGTCGATCACATTGCCCGCGATGCGGATCACAAACAGTTCGCCGATGCCCGCCGAGAAAATAGCTTCGGGGATCACTCGGGAATCGGAACAGGTAATGATAATGGCATAGGGCTGCTGTCCACCGCGCAGCGTCTCCTCCCGTCTGGCCCGGGAGACGTCTCCCATCCCCTGCCGCGCGTCAAGATAGCGCCGGTTGCCCGCAATCAGACGGGCTTTGGCCTCCTCCGCTCCCACGCTGTTCTGTGTCATCTGCGCTTCCTCCGTTCGTTTCTTTTCATCTGCATCTACCGGAAAAGGCTGGTATGGTCAATCATGATCCGCGCGCCGGCAGATGAATCTTAACCGGCAGATTTCGATTCATTATACCATTTTACGTCCTAAATTCCAAGTAGAATCACGATCCGCCTCTGTTCAAGATTTGTGCTGCCAGTCGAACCTTTGGCGGTTTCACAA
>CANSLL010000162.1 GCA_947647695.1 uncultured Clostridia bacterium
CGTCCCACACCTCTGCGGCAAAGGCGTAGATCTGTTTGGACGAGGGCGTCCAGACAGCCTGTTCATAATCTTCCATGCCAAACCCTTCTGCTGCAAGGATCGGGACAAATTCCTCGTTCTCATTCGCGCAAGCCGCAGCTTCGTCCGAGATCGTCAAGCCGAGTTCCCGCAAAATGGCAAGCTGTTCTGACTTCGTATAACTTTTCCGTCCCATTTTCCGTTTGATCCTTTCATACAAATTGATTCCGCGCCGGGTCGTAACGGTAATCCAGCGCCGCCAGCGTCTCGCACAGGTGCGCTTCCTCCACGTCCAGCGACGCGCACAGGTCGGCGAGGCTTTCGTATTCGTCCCGCAGCTTTGTATTCACAACGCTCAGCAGGATCACAGGGTCTTTGGGCAGCATCGTCCTGGCCTCCTCTGATCAGCCGAGCTTTTCTTCGACATACTTGCCCGCCGCTTCCAGCGCTTCGTTGACCTTCTTCGGGTCCGTGCCGCCGCCCATGGCGCTGTCTGGCTTTCCGCCGCCCTTGCCGCCGCAGACGGCGCAGACAGTTTTGACCAGATCACCGGCCTTGATGCCCTTAGCTACGGCGTCCTTGCCGCAGGTTGCCAGGAACGTGACCTTTTCCCCGCTGACCGTCGCCAGGACCGCCACGATGCCGGAATCCTTATCCCGCAGGAAGTCGCCCATCTTACGCAGGCCGTTGGCGTCCGCATCCTCGTGGACCGCGGCCAGGACCCGCAGTCCACCGATCTCCTTGGCCGTCGCCAGGAACTGGCGCGCCTTGCCCAGGGACGCCTCAGATTTGAATTTCTCCACTGCGTGGCGCAGCTCCTTGAGCTCCTGCATCTGCTGGACGATCTTGTTCTCCAGCTCACCAGGACTAGTCTTGAGCAGTTGGGCTGCGTGGAACAGCATCTCCTGATTATGATAAACGGTCTCCAGCGTCAGCTTGCCCACGGTGGCCTCGATCCGGCGCACGCCGGAGGCGATGGACGCCTCGGACTTGATGCGGAACGGGCCCGCCTTGGCCGTGTTGTCCAGATGGGTGCCGCCGCAGAACTCCATGGAAAAGTCTCCCATTTCCACCACGCGAACCACGTCGCCGTACTTTTCGCCAAACATGGCCACAGCGCCCTTCTTTTTCGCTTCCTCGATGGGCAGGACCTCCGTCACCACAGGGTAGCCGGTGAGGATGGCGTTGTTGACCAGGGCGTCGATCTCCGCCAGCTGCTGGGGCGTGATGGCTTCAAAATGGGAAAAGTCAAAGCGCAGCCGGTCCGGCTCCACCAGGGAGCCCGCCTGGTGGACATGGTCTCCCAAGACCTTCTTCAATGCCGCATCCAGCAGGTGCGTCGCGGAATGGGCGCGGCGGATGGCCTGGCGGCGTTCCCCGTCGATCCGGGCGCTCACGGTATCGCCCACTTTCAGCGAGCCCTCCGTCAGCTTGCCGTAGTGCATATACTTGCCGCCCTTGTTCTTCTGCACGTCGCTGACCTCAAAGGTCATACCGCCTGCGGTCAGTACGCCGTGATCGGCCACCTGGCCGCCCATCTCGGCATAGAAGGGCGTCTTGTCCAGGACCACGATGCCCTCCACGCCGGGCATCATTTCCTCCGCCAGCTCATTTTCCACCACCAGAGCGACGACCTTCGCGTCCGCGACGGCGGCGTTGTCGTAACCCACAAACTCTGTCTCCGGCACGTCGCTGCCGAACTCCACGCCGGCCCAGCCCAGGTCGCCCAGGGCCTCGCGGGCCTTACGGGCACGCACCTTCTGCTCTTCCATCATTGCATCGAACCCGGCCTTGTCCACCTGCATTCCCTCTTCCTCCACCATTTCAATGGTCAGGTCGATGGGGAAGCCGTAGGTGTCGTACAGCTTAAAGGCGTCCACACCGGAGAACACGTTCTCCCCCGCCGCCTTGTGGCTGGCCAGCATTTCACTGTAGATTTTCATGCCGCTGTCGATGGTCTTTGCGAAATTTTCCTCTTCCACGCGGATGACGCGGGTGATATACGCCTGACGCTCCCGCAGCTCGGGATAATGTCCCTCGTTTTCATGGATGACCGTATCGCAGACCTGGAACAGGAACGGATCGTTGACGCCCAGGAGCTTTCCGTGACGGGCGGCCCGGCGGAGCAGGCGGCGGAGCACATAGCCGCGTCCCTCGTTGGACGGGAGCACGCCGTCGCAGATCATAAAGGTGGCCGAGCGGATATGGTCGGTGATCACGCGCAGGGAAACGTCGTTTTTGCGGCTCTCACCGTAGTGGGCGCCGGTGATCTCGCTGACCTTGTTGGTGATGTTCATCACCGTGTCCACATCAAACAGGGAGTCCACGCCCTGGCAGACGACGGCCAGGCGCTCCAGACCCATGCCGGTATCGATATTCTTCTGGGCCAGGTCGCTGTAATTGCCGTTGCCGTCGTTGTCAAACTGGCTGAATACGTTGTTCCAGACCTCCATATAACGGTCGCAGTCGCAGCCGGGGCCACAGTCGGGCTTGCCGCAGCCATACTGCTCCCCGCGGTCGTAATAGACCTCGGAGCACGGGCCGCAGGGACCGGAGCCGTGCTCCCAGAAGTTATCGTCCTTGCCGAGGCGCGTCATGCGCTCCGCGGGGATGCCCACTTCCTTCGTCCAGATGTCATACGCCTCGTCGTCCTCCACATAAACTGACGGGTACAAACGGTCCGCCTCCAGGCCCACCCACTCCGGGGAGGTGAGGAATTCCCACGTCCAGTGGATGGCCTCGCGCTTGAAATAGTCGCCGAAGGAGAAATTGCCCAGCATCTCAAAATAGGTGCCGTGGCGGGCCGTGTGGCCGATGTTCTCAATATCGCCTGTGCGGATGCACTTCTGGCAGGTACACACGCGGCGGCGGGGCGGCTCCTGTTCGCCCTTGAACCAGGGCTTCATCGGCGCCATGCCGGAATTGATCAGCAACAGGGATTTGTCGTTTTGCGGGATCAGGGAAAAGCTCGGCAGGCGCAGATGGTCCTTGCTCTCAAAAAAGCGCAGGAACAGCTCGCGCAGGTCGTTGACGCCGGTTTTGTTCGTCATGGTCGTTTCCTCCTAAAATACATCTTCTTTTTCTCATGTTCTCATTCTTTTTCTCAAACCGCTTCGTATCTTTTCTTTGCCGGGAGCACGAGGACCGGGACAACAAAAAACACCCCGCCCCTGTATAGGGGCGAGGTATGCTCGCGGTACCACCCTAATTGCTCCCGACGGGAGCATCTCTTGCCATCTTTTATCGCGGATGAAGCGCGCCGGTCCTCCCGGCGGGGCTCGGAAGTGGCCGTCCGGCCGGTTCCACCGCTGGGTTCCCACTCTCCCCCGCTCACTGAATGCGCCGCGCCGGACTCGTTTCGTCATTGCCCACAGTTTTATGAAGCCTTTGTTATTCTATCACAAACCGTCTATTTGTCAATTAGGATTGACAAAAAAAAGGGAATTTATTATAGTAGTAGCCAACAACGATGCCATGAAGGTATCCGCCCGCCTGAAGCAGGGCAAAGAACGTTCATGGTGTTCGTGCGCCCTTTTGGCGTCGGAATGCCGAAAGGAGTTTTTTATGAATGACAGCGCATCCTTTTCTTCCACGAAAAAATTAGTGCTCAGCGCTCTGTTCCTGGCCCTCGGACTGGTGCTCCCCTTTTTTACAGGGCAGATCCCGGAAATCGGCGCCATGCTGCTGCCCATGCACATCCCGGTGCTGCTGTGCGGCATGATCTTAGGCGGTCCCTGGGGCCTCGCCGTGGGCGTCCTCTGCCCGCTGCTGCGCTCGGCGCTCTTCGGTATGCCGGTCATGTATCCGGGCGCCGTCTCCATGGCCTTTGAGCTGGCGGCTTACGGATGGTTCAGCGGCTTGTTTTACAAGCGCTTGCGGGCAAAGGGCGCCGCCGGTATGTTCGCGGCGCTTCTTGCCGCCATGGTGCTTGGCCGCGCCGTCTGGGGCGTCGCCCGCTGGGTGATGATGGCTTTTGGCACCCAGTTCAGCATGGCCGTTTTCATCGCCGCCGGCTTCACCAGCGCTTTGCCCGGCATTTTGCTCCAGCTGATCCTGATCCCCCTGATCCTGACCGCTTTGAAAAAAGGAAAGCTGGCCGAATGACCCACCTGTTATCGAACATTTTGGAGATCGTGATATGAAAGAACTATATCAACTTCTGCTGGAGCTGCACGCGCACTATCCCAAGGCGCGCATCTCGGACTATGTCAAGCTGATCTACCAAAACGAATTCGGCTGCGAACATCTTGCCCAGGACGAGGAAACGGCCCTGGCCCGTTTATGCAGCGAATGCGAAACCGCCCACCCGGGCCGGCACCTGTTTGAAAAGATCGGCAACGGCTACCAGCGCGTCTATCTCAAAAACGCCCTGGCTTTAGGCGCGTCCCCGGAGACTTTGACGCGCATGTTTTTGGCGACCTCCCGGCTGCGGCGCGGGTCCAAGGCCCGGCTGCTCACAAAGCTGACCATGTTCCACCGGCTCTGCGCCGAGGGAAAGCTGCCCTTCAATCCGACGCTGTGCCAGATTTACCTTGTCAATTACAACGCCGCGGGACTGCCTCCGGTCCACCACAGCACACGCTATCAGCTGGCCTATTCCCCCGCCTACCGGGTGATCGGCGGGGAGTACGTCCGCTTCTTTGAATTGTTTCTGCGCCTGGACCGGCTGCTGAAAACCGACCGGTCCGTTATACTCGTAGCCATCGACGGCCCCTGTACCGCGGGAAAGACCACGCTGGCGCGCCTGCTCTCCACCTGCTATGACTGCAATGTGTTCCATACTGATGATTTTTACCTGCGCCCGGAACAGAAAACGGAGGCGCGGCTGCGGGAACCGGGGGGGAATATGGATCGGGAACGTCTAATGGAGGAGGTTCTGGAACCGCTGCAACGCGGCGAAGCGGTCCTCTACCGTCCGTATTCCTGCAAAACCCAAACCATTGCCGGCGGGACAACCGTTCCCTTCCGGCGGCTGAACATCATCGAAGGATCGTATTGCCTCCACCCCGACCTGCGATCCTGTTACAATTTGAAGGCAGCGCTTCAGATTTCCCCGGAGCATCAGATCGACCGTTTGAAGCGGCGGGAAAGTTTGAAGAGCCTGGAACTGTTTCGGGATCACTGGATCCCGCTGGAAAAGGA
>CANSLL010000163.1 GCA_947647695.1 uncultured Clostridia bacterium
TTTTCAGGCGGTGACGCAGATCCACGAGCAGACCATCTCCTTTATCCTCAAGCTGATTGTGGTGATCGCTGTGCTGCTGATTGCCGGCGGGTGGATGATGGAGACGCTGCAGAGCTACGCCCGTTCGCTGTTCACCCTGATGATGTAGCGGGGCCGCGGCATGATCGATTGGGCGGAACTGACGCTGTTTCTCTACATCCTGGCCAGAATGTGCGGCTGTGTGCTGTTCAACCCCATCCTGGGCCGGCAGAACATCCCCGCCGTTGTCAAGACCGGCATGGCGCTGCTGATGGCGGTGGCCGTTATGGGCGTAACGGGCCAGAGCGTCGCGGTGCCCTTCTCCACACTGGAGCTGGCGCTCCGCATGGCGCTGGAGCTGGGGGTGGGCGTGCTGCTGGGCATGGCCATGAACTTCTTTTTCTACATTCCTTCCCTGGCCGGCTCCGTGATCGACACCCAGATGGGCATGACTATGAACCAGATCTACGACGCCGGCTCCCAGGCGAACCTGTCGGTCAGCGGCGTGCTGCTGAACACGCTGATGACGCTCCTCTTCTTCGCGGCCAACGGCCACCATACCCTGCTGCGGATCATCATGACCTCCGGCGAGGTGGTCCCCTTTGGTCACGCGGCCCTGGGCGAGGCGGTGCTGCGGCACATGCTGACGCTGTTCATCGAGTGCACGCTGCTGGCGGTGAAGCTCTGTATGCCCATCCTGGCGGCGGAGCTGCTGGGGCAGATCGGCATGGGCATCCTGATGAAGGTGATCCCGCAGATCAACGTATTTGCAATCAACATTGAAATCAAGATCATCATCGGCCTTGTGCTGATCTTTATGCTGATCGTCCCCTGCAGCGAATTTTTGCTGGAGGTGGAAATGGAGATGCTCGACTCCCTGCAGCAGCTGCTGGCGCTGATGTAGCGGCGGAAGCGGAAGTAAAGGGGGGAGACAGTCTTGGCGGAGGGTTCCAAAACCGAAAAAGCCACACCAAAAAAGCGGCGGGATGAACGAAAAAAAGGCAACGTCTTTACCAGTAAGGAAGCAGTTTCTGTGGCGACCCTTCTGGTGGCTTATGGTATCATGCTGATTATGACCGCCTCGATTGCCGAAGAGCTGATGCATTTCATGGCGCTGTGCTTTTCCGCCGGCGGAACGTCGATTCTGCAAATGGCAGACTTTATGGACGCCTTGCCCCTGCGGATGCTGATGCTGGGCCTGCGGACGCTGGGGCCGTTGATGGCGGTGACCGTCCTGGCTGCGGTGGTGGTAACTTTTGCCCAGACCCGGTTTCTGGTGAGCTTTGAATCAATCAAGCCAAAATTTAACCGCGTCAGCCCGCTCCAGGGCTTCAAACGGTTATTTTCCCTGCGCAGCCTGGTGGAGGCCTTAAAGGGAATCATCAAGATTACAGTGCTGATGGTCCTTATCTTCCTGACCATCGAGGGAATGTTCCAGGAAAGCGCAAAATATTACTATGTGGATATCGCCTCGGCGTGCAGTCATCTGTTTGATGTTTGTATCGGCATGATCCTGCGGATCATTATTGTGTTTACTGCCTTGGCGGCGTTCGATTTTTTCTATCAGTGGTGGGATTATGAGCGCCAGCTGAAAATGAGTAAGCAGGAGATCAAAGAGGAATATAAACAGATGGAGGGTGATCCTCAGATCAAGGGAAAGATCCGCGAGATTCAGCGCAGGCGCGCCCAGGCGCGCATGATGCAGCAGGTCCCCCAGGCAGACGTGGTCATCCGAAATCCGACCCATTTTGCAGTGGCGCTGCGCTACCGTCCCGAGCAGGACGCTGCGCCCGTCGTGTTGGCCAAAGGCCAGGACGCCGTCGCATTGCGTATTGTGAAAACAGCCGAGGAAAATAATGTGGCTGTGATCGAAAACGTACCCCTGGCCAGGGCGTTGTATGCGGGGACGGAATTGAACCAGGAGATCCCGCCGGAATTTTACGGCGCAGTGGCAGAGGTCCTGGTATTTATCTTCCGGTTGAATGAAAACAAACAGATTGTAAAATAAACGGCCCCGCAGAGGGGAGCGGAAGGCCTTGCCGGAGCAGCATTTGAACAGGGAGGACGGCGCATGAAGCGGATATTTAACAATATAATATCGCTGCTGGTCGTTATCATCGTCCTGTTCCTGATCATCCCGATCCCGACGCAAATGCTGGATATCCTTCTGGTCATCAACATCGGCTTGTCTGTCATGATCTTGATGATCACAATGAACATCTCCGAGGCGTTGGAATTTTCCATTTTCCCTTCCCTGTTGTTGGTTACGACGTTGTTCCGATTGGGTATGAACGTTTCCAGTACCCGCTGGATTCTTTCCAACGGAGGCTATGCGGGCGAAGTCATCCAGTCCTTTGGACAGTTGATTACCCGCGGCAATATCGTCATCGGCGTGGTCATCTTCCTGATCATTGTCCTGGTCCAGTTTATTGTCATTACCAAGGGCGCGGAACGTGTCTCCGAGGTTGCGGCCCGCTTTACCCTGGACGCCATGCCCGGCAAGCAGATGGCCATCGACGCGGACCTGTCCTCAGGCGCCATCGACGAAGCGGAAGCACGCCAGCGCCGTTATAAGATCCAAAAAGAAGCGGACTTCTACGGTGCCATGGACGGTGCTACAAAAATCGTCAAGGGCGACGCGATCATGTCCATCGTCATCACCCTGATTAACTTTGTCGGCGGCGTGCTGATCGGTATGGTAAGCGGCGGCGGCGATTTTATGACGGTGCTGAACACTTACTCCATCGCCACCATCGGCGACGGCCTGGTTTCCCAGATCCCGGCGCTGATGATCTCCACCGCCACAGGCATGATCGTGACCCGTTCCGTGTCCGACGGCAGCCTGAACAAGGATGTGATTGCCCAGTTCGGCGCACAGCCCCGGGCGATCATTGCCACCGGCGTGATCCTGCTGTTTCTCGGCGTGCTCCCCAATACGCCCCATATCCCCCTGTTCATCGGCAGCGCGGGCTTGATTGCCGGCGGGACTTATGTGATGCGGCGGATGAATCAGAAGGCGGCGGAGGCGCTGGCGGCGCAGAATACCGTGCAGGAGGCGCCGGAGGAAGCGGCTCCCAGCGAGAGCGATTATTACAAAGATATCAACAACGTTTACACGCTGCTGTCCGTGGAACCTATCGAAATGGAGTTTGGTTACAGCCTGATCCCCATGGTAGATGAGAGCCACGGCGGCAAGCTGATCAGCCGTATCGTTATTTTCCGCCGTCAGTACGCCCAGGATATGGGCTTTGTCGTCCCTTCCATCCGTTTGCATGATGCCTCGTCCCTGGGAACAAACCAGTATGTGATCCGCATCAAGGGCGAGGAGGTGGCTCGGGGCGAGATCCTGGTGGATTACTTCCTGGCCTTGGAGCCGGCCAACCCCTTGGGTGAGATCGACGGCATCGAGACGGTGGAGCCGGCATACGGTATCCCCTCCCGCTGGATTCTGCCGGAGAATAAGGAAATGGCGGAAATTTACGGCTATAACGTGATCGACCCCTTGTCTGTTATGGTGACGCACCTGGCGGAGACGGTGAGGAAATATGCCTATGAAATGCTGGGCAGAGCGGAAACGATCCAGCTGGTGGACAATCTGAAGCATACTGCGCCGGAGCTGGTGGAGGAGGCTGTGCCGAATATCCTTTCCTATGCGTTCCTGGAAAAGCTGCTGCGCAATCTTCTGCGGGAGGGCGTGCCCATCAAGGACCTGGCCACAATCATTGAGACGGCGGCCGATTCCGTGACCCAGGGACGGGATATCGATATGACCACCGAACAGGTGCGCGGCGCGCTGAGCCGTACCATTACCCGCCGGTTCTGCGAGAACGGCCAGCTGCGTGTGGTCACCCTGGACGCTGAGGTGGAGAAGAAGCTCATTTCTTCCCTCACGCGTAACGAGCAAGGCATCTACCTGGCTATGGGACCGGAGTTGATGCAGCAGATCCTTGGCCAGATGGCGGAGCACCTGAAAAAATTCAACGATCTTTCCCAGACGCCAATCTTATTGGTCAGTCAGGTCATCCGCGGCTATTTCAGCAAAATGATCACCCAGTTTTATCCCAACGTCTATGTGCTTTCCTTTAATGAGATCACCAGCAACGTACAGATCCAGGCCATCGGCAATATCACCGCCCAGACAGAGCGAAAGGTGGTGGGCTCATGAGCAGTGCGGCGGCGTGTCCCCGGGAATTTACCCAGGAAGAGATTGACGCAATGGATACGGAGACGCTGCTCCTCACCTATAAAAGTATGGGGAATGAGGAGCTGAAATGGCCTTTGGTTTTGCGCTATGAAGGCTTGATCCGCAGTGCCGCGCAGCAGATCCGCGGCGTTTACAGCAGCTTTGCCCAGGTGGACGACATCGTCAACGAAGGCATTCTCACGTTGCTCAGTGCCATCGACAAATTTGACCCGGAAAAAGGCGTCAAATTTGAAACATATGTGGCAAAACGCATCCGCGGCATGGTAGTAGATCTGGCGCGCAAGCAGGATTGGCTGCCGCGGAACGTCCGGTACCGGGCCAGAGAGATCGATACGGCGATCTCAAAACTTTCCGGGGAGCTGGGCCGGTTTCCGACGGATGCCGAGGTGGCCGGGGAGCTGGGCATCACGCTGGAGAAATATTACAAAGATTCCGCCAGCGTAGCATTGGGCAATGTGCTGTCTCTGGACGCGCTGGAAGATTTGCGGGATGTGGACGGATACCGTTTTGAGGTCCCGTCGAAGGACACCCAGTGGCAGCCGGAGCTGGCCTTAGAAGACAGCGAGCTACAGCAGATCCTGGCCGAAGGGATCGGATTGTTACGGGAAAACGAACAGATCGTGCTTTCTCTTTACTATGAGAAAAATCTTCATATGAAAGAAATTGCCCAGGTAATGGACGTGAGCGAGCCGCGCATTTCCCAGATCCATGCGCGGGCGATCCAGAAGCTGCGCAATCATATGGAGCGGTATATGAATGATGCGCGGCAGGGAACGCAGAAAAAAAAGCGAAAGAAGGAATGAAATCATGTTCAAGGGCTTTTACAATTTGACCTCCGGGATGCTGACCCAGCAGCGGAACTTAAATGTTGTGGCGAACAACCTGGTCAACGTTTCTACCGCAGGCTATAAGCAGGACCGTTATACGGC
>CANSLL010000164.1 GCA_947647695.1 uncultured Clostridia bacterium
CAGCCCTAATATTATCATCCCTATCTTTGTGTGTCGACTTCACCCTATATCCCAAAGGGCGGACACCATGCAAATTTTTTTTCAAACGGGGCATACTGTTTTCACCAATACATTTGGAGGGAACAAAATGCCAAACGCCTATCAAAACTACCACAAGGGCAATGTAGACTTTATGGAAAGCCGCACCCGGGAAAATCTGATGCGCGCCTTTGCCGGGGAGAGCCAGGCCCGGAACCGCTATACCTTCGCCGCCTCCGCCGCCCGGAAAGAGCGGCTGGAGGTGGTGGCCCGGGTGTTCGAGTTCACCGCCGACCAGGAGCGGGCCCACGCCAAGGTGTTCTATGACCTGCTGCTGCCCTCCGCGGGGCGCAACATCTCCATCGACGGCAATTACCCCATCGACCTGTCGGACAAAACCCTGGACCTGCTGAAAGCCGCCCGGCACAACGAGTACCAGGAATATGAGCATGACTACGCCGCCTTCGCGGAGATTGCCCACCAGGAGGGGTTCGACCTGATCGGCGGACAGTTTGAGCTCATCGCCGGGATTGAGAAGATCCACGGCGACCGGTTCGGCCAGCTCGCGGACTGGCTGGAGCGGGAAAAGCTGTTCAACAGCGACGGCGAAACCCTGTGGATGTGCCTGAACTGCGGCGAGATCGTCAAAGCCTCCCTGGCGCCCCAGGTCTGCCCCGTCTGCCGCCACGGGAGGGACTTCTTCATCCGCCTGGACTGGGCGCCCTATACCGCCTCCTGAGCGCCGGCCTCTGGCGGGAAGATTGTTTCCCGCGGGGGACGAGCCCGGCAGGGGTCCGGACGGGCCGGAAGATCTTGCATCTTGCAGGATCTTCACGGCTGCGGCGGAGGGGAGGAGCCCGGAACAGTTTTTTACGTTTTTTGCGGATTGTTCCTTGACATGCGCCGCCTACGTGATATAATAAAGCTGACAACTGAATAACCCTTATCAAGAGTGGCGGAGGGACCGGCCCGATGAAACCACGGCAACCTGCATTGCAAGGTGCCAAGTCCGGCGGAAACGCGAGATGAGGAATGACCTGGACCATCCTGCCCCCCGCCATTCCGGCGGGGGGCTTTTTCAGCCCTCAATTCCTCCCGCAGAAGAAAGGAGAAAATATTATGGCAAAACGTTTGTTCACCTCTGAGTCCGTCACGGAGGGGCATCCCGACAAGGTGTGCGACCAGATCTCCGACGCCATCCTGGACGCCATCATCGAGAAGGACCCCAACGCCCGCGTGGCCTGCGAGACCGCGGTGTCCACCGGCCTTGTCCACATCATGGGGGAGATCAGCACCTCCTGCTATGTGGACATACCCAAGATTGCCCGGCAGGTCATCCGGGATATCGGCTACGACCGGGCCAAGTACGGCTTTGACGGCGACAGCTGCGCCGTCATCACCAACCTCGACGAGCAGTCCCCCGACATCGCCCTGGGTGTGGACAAGGCCCTGGAGGCCAAGGAAGGCTCCCTGGACGACGGTTTGGATAACGGCGCGGGGGACCAGGGCATGATGTTCGGCTATGCCTGCACCGAGACGGAGGAGCTGATGCCGCTGGCCATCTCCCTGTCCCACAAGCTGGCCCAGCGGTTGGCCCAGGTGCGCAAGGACAAGCTGGTGGACTATCTCCGGCCCGACGGCAAGAGCCAGGTCACGGTGGAGTATGGCGCGGACGGCAAGCCCGTCCGGGTGGATACGGTGGTGCTGTCCACCCAGCATGCCCCCGAGGCCACCTTGGAGCAGATCCGCGCCGACATGATCGAGCTGGTGGTAAAGCCCACCATCCCGGCCGGTCTGCTGGACGAAAACACCCGCATTCTGGTCAACCCCACCGGCCGGTTTGTGGTGGGCGGGCCCCAGGGGGACTCCGGCCTCACCGGGCGGAAGATCATCGTGGATACTTACGGCGGCACCGCGCCCCACGGCGGCGGCGCGTTCTCCGGCAAGGACCCCACGAAGGTGGACCGCTCTGCCGCCTACGCCGCCCGGTGGGTGGCCAAGAATATCGTGGCCGCAGGGCTGGCGGACAAGTGCCAGGTGCAGCTTGCCTACGCCATCGGCGTGGCCCGGCCGGTGTCCGTCCGGGTGGACACCTTCGGCACCGGCACGGTGTCCGATGAGGCGCTGGAGGCGGCGGTGGACAAGGTGTTCGACCTGCGGCCCACGGCCATCATCAACCGGCTGGGCCTGCGGCGGCCCATCTACCGCCAGACCGCCGCCTACGGTCACTTCGGCCGGCCCGAACTGGACCTGCCGTGGGAGAAGACGGACATGGTGGGGGAGGTCAAGGCGGCGCTGTAACGATAGGATTGGGGACCGCCGCCGTGCCATGGACACGGCGGCGGTTGAGACTGTCGGGAAAGACGCTTCTTTTTCGACGACGGGAAGGAAGATAGTGTGAAAGAAACCCAGGAGGGGTGTCTTTCACGTTCAATCAACGGCTTTTTTGAACGTCCTTGGTTCAAAAAAGCCGCGCTCAGCGGGGCGAAAAGACTTTTTCGACACGCTGGACCGCCGCCGCGCCATGGACACGGCGGCGGTTTTCTGCCGCCTTTGGGCGGCCTGCCATGGGAAGAGAATGCCTGCAAGAGATACGGTTGCTTTTCAGCGGGCGGTGCTTTATAATAGAGCACCGGAAAATCCCAACTTGGAAGGAACCGTATGATGAAAGTGACAATAGAAAAATTGGAAGCATATTTGCTTGACCACCATAGTCGTGGCGGAATCGACCAGAGCTTATTTATGAAACTCGTAGAAGAAATCGGCGAGGTTGCCGAAGCGCTAAATTAAGAAAGCGGGAAGAAAATCGTCTGGCAGTGAGGACTTACAGCCTCAGCTGGGGAATGAACTGGCAGATGTGATACACTATGCTGTTTCCTTTGCCGCACTGAATGGTCTTGATATGAACGAAATCACAATAAAAAGGATAGAGCGGCTTCCGTAAAATACAACCATAGAATGAATTTGGAACAATTTATCATGGATAAGAGGGGTGAAAGATCAGCCGGCTGAATGCGGGCTTACCGGGTTCTCGATTGGCCGCGCTGCAGTCCATCCGGCCCTGCCGGCCTACGCTCGCGCTTCTTCATTGTCACGCTCGCGTTGGGCTGGCTTGACGGGCCGGCTTCCCTCCGTCTTGGACTGGTCTGCGGCCCGCTGCGCGGGCCTGCGCTCGTCCTCGCTGCGGTCCATCCGGCCCTGCCAGCCTACGCTCGCGCTTCTCTTTTCAAAATGTTTACATTCTCCTTAGACATTTTTTATTGCAATCTCCACCCCACTATATTATACTGGATAAGCTGTGGTTTCGACAATCCGGGCGGCTGCCCCGGCGTTTGAAGCTGCGAATACAGCCTCTTAGGGTTTGATAGGGAAAGGTTGTTTTCTGATTATGGATCTGCGCGCAAAACTTGAAAAATTTTCCCGGGAAAAGCTGATGCTGGTCCTGGGCGTCTATATCCTCTGCCAGCCGCTGATCGATGTGCTCACCTCGCTGGGGGCCAACGCGGGGCACCCCGTCACCGCCGGGGTTGCGGTGCGCTCGCTGTTCATGGTGGCCTGCGTCCTCTACGCGGTGCTTGTCAGCCGGTTCCCTGGGAAAAAGCGGGCCATGGTTTACATCGGCGCGCTGGTGGGCTATCTGGCGCTGTTCATGCTGTACATGCTCAGCATAGGCGGCTTTTCCCTGTGCATCGCCAACGTGCCCGAGGTGGTGAAGACCTTCTTCGCCCCCTTTGTGCTGGTATTCCTGTACTGTATTTATAAGCAGTACGGATTCACGGTGACGACCGGCATGATCGGCGTGGCGGGGGGGCTGTACGCCAGCGTCATCCTGGTGGCCCTGCTCACCGGTACCAGCAACGTCTCCTATGCCAATTCCAGCAACGGCTTCAACGGTTGGTTTTTCGCCGCCAACGAGGTGAGCTGCATCATCGCCCTCACCGCGCCGTTCACCGTCTGCCTGTGCGTCCGAGCGCTGGCCGCCGTTACG
Source organism: uncultured Clostridia bacterium (assembly GCA_947647695.1). Classification (GTDB taxonomy): domain Bacteria; phylum Bacillota; class Clostridia; order Oscillospirales; family Oscillospiraceae; genus Pseudoscillospira. The sequence goes on from CANSLL010000164.1 coordinate 4,007, forward strand.
AAAAAGACGTGGTGGAAGGGTGCGCTGGCCGTGTGGACGCTGGCCGCCGTGGCGGTGAGCGCCAACTTTATCGGCACCAAGATCGTGTTTGCCGTCACCGCCCTGTACTGCGTGGCCGCCTTTGTGTGGGCGGCGGCGGCGCTGGTGCGGGAGCGCTCCAAAACGCTGCTGGTCCAGACCGTTGTGCTGGGCGTGCTGTGCGCGGTGGTGATCGGGATGTTCTTCCGCTCGCCCCTGCGGGACTACTTGAACAACATCTATCTGGAGATCATGGACGAGGACTCCGAGCTGCGTCTCATCTCCTGGGGCGAGGAGATCCAGAAAGCCAGCGAGGGCACGTGGCTGAAAGCCCTGCTCCAGGAAAACGAGACCTGGGAGCGGGTGGACCAGATCCTCAGCCGCCGCCTGCTCAGCGCCTCCCCCAGCATCCAGGTGTACACCGAGGGCGGGGTGCTGGCCAAGCTGCTGGGCATCGGCTACGCCGACTGCGCCGCCTACAGCCGGAGCATCGAGTTCATGGTGGAGATGGACCCCCTGGGCATCCTTGTCCGCCATGGGATCATCGGCTTCGCCGTGTACTGCGGGCCATACCTGGCCTTCATCGGCTACGCCATTGTCCAGTTTTTCAAGCGGCCAGGCCAGCGCCTGTCCAGCCTGGACTACTGCACGGCGCTGTACAGCGTGCTGATTGGCTTTGCCATCTCCACCATCGCGGGCCACGCCCTGGTGTCCCCGGCGGTGTCCACCTTTATGCTGGTGACGGGGATGCAGCTTTGGGCCCAGACCCAGGAACAGAACCGGCTGCCCAAGCCGGGGAAAGGGTAAACGGGTACCGCGGGTTGATAGACCGTGCGGTTCCCGCGGCGGCTGTGCGCCCCGGGGATCGGCACAGTGCGCTGCGGGCAAAAAAACAGCCGCGGCGGGATGGCCCCGCCGCGGCTGCGTTTTATGCCAGCCCCAGCAGCCGTGCCGCCGCCGTCAGGCATAGGCACAGCCCCAGCCCCAGCGCCGTGGGCAGGGCCACCGACAGCGCAGTCCATTTTACGCTGCCCGTCTCCTTGTAGATGGTCAGGCAGGTGGTGGAGCAGGGCCAGT
>CANSLL010000165.1 GCA_947647695.1 uncultured Clostridia bacterium
TAACATGTAACGGGCGTTTTATGTTATCACAACTCCCGCCGTCTGTCAAATTTTCCCATGCCATAAATCCTTCCCTTGACGCCGCAGGAACGGGACGGCACGGCTAAACCGGGCGCGCCCCTTGGCAGGGAAGGATTTCTATGGTAAACTATGTTTGTGATATTACGAACCAAAAGGAGTAAACAAGCATGATCACAGTGACTGATTTGGGCCTGCAATACGGCGGGAGCGTTCTGTTTTCCCATGCGGACCTGCAATTCACCCGCGGCAACTGCTACGGCATCATCGGCGCCAACGGCGCGGGAAAATCCACGTTTTTGAAAATCCTCTCCGGGGAGATCGAGTCCACCTCTGGCAGCGTGTCCCTTCTGCCCGGCATCCGCATGTCCGTCCTCAAGCAGGACCAGAATCAATACGACGCCTATTCCGTCATGGACACCGTTATCATGGGCAATCTGCGCCTGTATGAGATCGGGATCGAAAAGGAGGCCCTCTACGCCAAGGAGGAAATGACCGACGAGGACGGCGTGCGCGCCTGTGAGTTGGAGGAGGAGTACGCCGAGCTGGGCGGCTGGGAAGCGGAATCCGACGCGTCCCGTATCCTCCAGGGGCTGGGCGTCCCCACGGCCCTGCACCAGACGCCCATGGCGGAGATGGACGGCCGTCTGAAGGTAAAAGTGCTGCTGGCCCAGGCGCTTTTCGGCGGCCCGGACCTGCTGCTGCTGGACGAGCCGACCAACAACCTGGACATCGCCGCCACCAACTGGCTGGAGGATTTCCTGCTGGACTTCCCCGGCACAGTGATCGTCGTCTCCCACGACCGCCACTTCCTCAACACCATCTGCACCCACATCGTGGACATCGACTACGGCAAGATCAAGCTCTATGTGGGCAACTACGACTTCTGGTACGAGTCCTCCCAGCTGGTCCAGCAGCTGGTGCGCAACCAGAGCAAACGCAACGAGGAAAAGATCAGGGAGCTTCAGGAATTCATCGCCCGCTTTTCTGCCAACAAGTCCAAGTCCAAGCAGGCCACGGCCCGCCGCAAGCTGCTGGACAAGCTGACCGTGGAGGAGCTGCCCGCCTCGTCTCGCCGCTACCCCTACGTCGCCTTTTCCCCGGACCGGGAGGTGGGCAAGGACATCCTCTTCGTCACCGATGTCTCCAAGACCATCGACGGCGTAAAGGTCCTCGACCACGTCTCCTTCACCGTGGAGCACGGGGACAAGATCGCCTTTGTCGGTGAAAACGAAAACGGCCAGACCGCCCTGTTCAAAATCCTGGCCGGGGAGCTGGAGCCGGACGAGGGCAGCGTCAAGTGGGGTCAGACCGCCACCTTCAGCTATTTCCCCAAGGACAACACACCCTATTTCAGCGGCAACGACGACAACCTCGTCCAATGGCTGCGCCAGTATTCTCCCGACCCCCACGAAACGTACCTGCGCGGTTTTCTGGGCCGGATGCTCTTTTCCGGCGACGAGGTATACAAGCCCGTCAAGGTCCTCTCCGGCGGCGAGAAGGTGCGCTGTATGCTCTCGCGCATGATGCTTTCCGGGGCCAACGTGCTGATGCTGGACCAGCCGACGAATCACCTGGACCTGGAATCCATCGCGGCTGTGAACGGCGGTCTGGAGAGCGTGAAGTGCAACGTCCTGTTTGCCTGTCACGACCACCAGCTGGTGGAAACCGTGGCCAACCGCATCCTCGATTTTCGCCCCGACGGCACGGTGCAGGATTTCCGCATGGATTACGAGTCCTATCTCACCCGCACCGCTCCGGCGGAAGCATGAACTTTTTCAAGGCGTTTTCCCCCTTTTTGCGGAAAACGCCTTGACTTTTTTCCTTTTTTCCGTTATTCTGTTTGACAGACTGCCCATACTCCCGCCGCCGCACCGGCCGGCCCCGCATATTGGGCAGTTTTTTCCTGCGCGAAACCGCGCGCAGGTCCGACGCGTCAGAAAGGAAGGGTATCCGCATGAAAAAAGACGTCGTGATCGTCGGCGCAGGTCCCGCCGGCATTTTTACTGCCCTGGAGCTGCTGCGCCGCGGCAGCAAAAAGACCATCGCTTTAGTGGAAAAGGGCGCCGCCATCGAACGCCGCCGCTGTCCCAAAAGCGTGACCCACAAATGCGTCAACTGTAAGCCCTACTGCCATATCACCACCGGTTTTTCCGGCGCCGGCGCTTTTTCCGACGGCAAGCTCTCCCTCTCGTGCGAGGTGGGCGGCGACCTGCCGGATCTGGTGGGGGCGGAGCTTGTCCAGGAAACCATCCGTTATACGGATGATATTTATCTTGAATTCGGCGCGGATACGCATATTGAGGGTATCACCGAAAATGAAGAAATCCGCGCCATCCGCAAGCGCGCCATCGCCGCGGGCCTGAAATTGGTGGATTGTCCCATCCGCCATATGGGCACGGAAAAAGCCCAGGAGATCTACCTGGGCATCGAGCATTATCTTTCCAGCCACGGCGTGGAGCTGCTGTTCGGCATGGAGTGTACCAATATTATTTTGGAAGACGGCGTCTGCCGCGGCGTCCGGCTGCGGGACGGGGAAAAGGATGTGGAGCTGCGCGCGGATGAGACGGTCATCGCCGCCGGACGCCGCGGCGCGGACTGGCTGGAACGGGTCTGTGCCGAGCACAACATCGCCCATCAGCCGGGCACGGTGGACGTGGGCGTGCGCGTGGAGGTGCGCAACGAGGTCATGGAGACGGTCAACCGGGCGCTGTACGAAAGCAAGCTGATCGGCTATCCCCAACCCTTCAAAAACAAGGTGCGCACCTTCTGCCAGAATCCGGGCGGTTTTGTCAGCCAGGAGAATTACGACAACGACCTGGCGGTGGTCAACGGTCATTCCTATAAGGATCTGAAAAGCGACAACACGAATCTGGCCATTCTCTGCTCCCATAACTTCAACGAACCGTTCAATCAGCCCATCGCCTTTGCCCAGAAGGTGGGCGAGCTGACGAATATGCTGGGCGCGGGCCATATCCTGGTCCAGCGGTACAGGGATATTTTAGACGGAAAGCGCACCTGGAACAAGGAGCTGGCGCGGTCCAACGTCCGGCCCACCCTGCCCGACGCCATCGCCGGCGACATCACCTCGGCGATGCCCTATCGTTCGATGCTGAATATCATCAACTTTATTCAAGCGATGGACCATGTGGTCCCCGGCTTTGCCGCGCCGGAAACGCTGCTGTATTCTCCCGAGCTGAAATTTTACTCCAACCGGATCAAAATGGACGCGTCCTTTCATACGAACGTCCCGGGACTGCACTGCCTGGGGGATTCCTCCGGCTGGACCCGCGGCCTGATGATGGCCTCGGTCATGGGCGTGCTCATGGGACGGGTCCTGGCGGCGGATCAATAAAACGCGGATCGCCGCCGCTGTCGCAGCGGAAGAGAAAAAAAGAGGGGCTTTTGCCCCTCTTTTTTATTTGTGTCCGATATTCCAAATATTATCCGCATACTCCGCCACGCTGCGGTCGGCGGCAAAGATCCCGCTCCGCGCAATGTTGTGCAGGGACATCTCATTCCACCGGGCCCGGTCGTGGTATGTCTCCACCATGCGGCGCTCCGCGTCGCAATATGCAGCAAAATCCGCCAAAAGCATATAATCATCCGCCGTGCCATGGCGGTTGAACAGCAGCCGCTCGCACAGCTCGTCATAGCGCACGCCGTCGCCAAAACCATTGCGGATCTGATCCAGGACGCTGCGCAGCGCGGGGTCGCGCTCATAAAACAGAGACGGATCGTATCCGTTGTTCTTCATCTCCACGACCTCGTCGGCATGGAGTCCGAAGAGGAACATGTTCTCGTCGCCCAGAACGTCGTGCATCTCCACATTCGCGCCATCCAGGGTGCCGATGGTCAGGGCGCCGTTCATCATGAACTTCATATTGCCTGTGCCCGAGGCTTCCTTTCCGGCGGTGGAGATCTGCTGGGACACCTCCGCCGCAGGCATCAGCTTCTCCGCCAGGGAGACGCAGTAGTTCTCCAAAAACACCACCTGCAAACGATCCTTGCACACCGGGTCCCCGTTGATCTGACGGGCCAGGGAATTGATCAGCCGGATGATATCCTTGGCCACCTTATAGCCGGGCGCCGCCTTTGCGCCAAACAGGTACACATGGGGCGTGAAGTCCATATGGGGGTTCTCCCGCAGGCGGTCATAGCTGGCGATGATCTGCATCACGTTCAACAACTGGCGCTTATACTCATGCAGGCGCTTGACCTGCACGTCAAAAATGCCGTCCGTATTCAGGACCGTCCCGCTGATCCGTTTAACGTAATGGGCAAACTCCTCCTTGTTCTCCTGCTTGATCTTTCCCAGACGCTCCTGCACAGACGCATCCGCCGCAAACCCGTCTAACTTTTGCAGCTCCATGGGATGGAGCAGATAGCTGTCGTTGCCCGTCAGATCGCAGATCAGCTCATGAAGCCGCGGATTGCTCTGGGCCAGCCAGCGGCGGTGGTCGATGCCGTTGGTCACGTTTTTGAACTTGCCCGGCTCCATCTGACAGGCTTCCCGGAACACATCATTGCGCAAAATCTCCGTATGCAGGCCGGACACGCCGTTGACCGCGCTGCCGCCGGCGATGCACAGATTCGCCATACGCACCTCGCCGCCCCAGACCACAGCCATCTTCTCGGTGATGGCGTTGTTGTGGTGGTAAAATTCCTCCACTTCCTTCTGATAGCGGCGGCCGATCTCGTCGATGATCTGCCAGATCCTGGGCAGCAGGCTTTCGATCAGGGACTGGGGCCAGCGCTCCAGCGCCTCGGCCAGGACGGTGTGGTTGGTGTACGCCACGGAGTTTTTCGTGATCTCCCATGCCACATCCCAGGAATAGCCCGCCTCGTCCATCAGGATACGCATCAGCTCCGGGATGACCATGGTGGGATGGGTATCGTTGATCTGGATCACATTCTTCTCATGGAAGTTCTTCAGCGTGCCGTAGATCTCCAGATGCTTGCGCACCATGGACTGTACCGTAGCGGAAACAAAGAAATACTGCTGCTTCAGGCGCAGAGACTTGCCTTCG
>CANSLL010000166.1 GCA_947647695.1 uncultured Clostridia bacterium
GGATACGAATGGAACAAATAGACGCATTTGACATATCTTGTAACAGGAAATGAGGTGTCGGATATGAAACTTTGGAAGCGGACGCTTCCACTGCTCTTGGCAACAGCGCTGGCGCTGACGCTGCTGACCGGCTGTGCATCAGGTGCCAAAACGGAAGAGGACGACGGGCTTTATATCGACGAGGTGGTCATGGAGGAGATCGAGATCGAGGACGAGGCGGTGCCTCTGGCGGTATCCCCCGCGGCGGTGAACGATCTTCTGCTGCCGACGGCGGCGGGGACCGCGGTGGAGAGCAACAGCCGCGCCATGATCGATTACTCTAATATCCAGGACGGCTATGTGATGGTCCAGTTTACCGGTTCCAGTGAAAAACGCCTGGTCTCCCAGGTGACGGGACCGTCGACGACGTATACTTATTATCTGAAAGCCGGCGTGTGGGCGACCTTCCCCCTGTCCGACGGCAACGGCAAGTATACGGTCACCGTGCTGGAGAACACCACGGATAAAAAGTACGCCCAGGTGCTGGCGGCATCCTTTAACGTCACGCTGAAGGACGAGTTCGCGCCGTTTATCCGCCCCAATCAGTATGTGAACTACGGCGCGGCGCCGAAGACCGTGGCCAAGGCCAAGGATGTGGTGGGCAGCGAGAAGGACCCGCTGAAGCAGGTGGAGCTGGTCTATAATTATGTAGTCAAGAATCTGACCTATGATAAGAAGAAAGCGGCCAGCGTCTCCAGCGGCTATCTGCCGGATCTGGACGCCGTCCTTGCGGCGAAGACGGGCATCTGCTTTGACTATGCCGCCATGATGACGGGAATGCTCCGCAGCCAGGGCGTACCCTGCAAGCTGGTGGTGGGCTACGCCGGAAAGCAGTACCACGCCTGGGTCAGCGTCTGGACGAAGGAGACGGGCTGGATCGACGGCGTGATCTATTTCAACGGCACGTCGTGGCAGCGGATGGATCCCACGTTTGCTTCCTCGGCCAACAGCAGTGACGCAATTATGAAGTACATCGGAGACGGAAAGAATTACAGTGTGAAATACGTCTATTGATTTCCTGCCTGAAATGTCAGAAACCCCCTTTACGAAACGGGAATTTTGTTTTAGAATGGGCTTGCGGCTTTTGCCGCGAGCCCATATCTTATGGCGGCGTCACAGGATAGAGCGGAACGCATAAGAGATAGGAGTTTTTCATGAAAACAAATCAAATTACCCATGAGGAGCTGTCAGCCCTTTGTCTGGAGCTTTCGATGCTGTTCCATGCGGGCGTGGGCGCGGGAGACGCGCTGGCGCTGCTGACAGAGGAGAGCGACGCGGAATACCAGCCCATGCTCCGGGCGATGGCGGAGCAGGTGGACGGCGGCGGCACCCTTTCCGCCGCCATGAAGGAGACGGGGCGTTTCCCCGTCTATGTCTGCGGTCTTGTGGAGGTCGGCGAGCGGGCGGGCCGGACGGAGGAGGCTTTGGCGTCCCTGGCGAAGTATTATGAGGGCCGGGTACGCCTGGACCGGCGGGTGCGCAGCGCGCTGCTGTATCCGGCGGTGATGCTGATGCTGATGCTGGTGGTCATTGCGGTGCTGCTGGTCAAGGTGCTCCCTATTTTTGACGATGTGTACGCTTCCTTGGGCGGGAGCCTGACGGGCGTTGCCGGGGGACTGCTGGCCCTGGGCCGGTGGCTGGACGGCGCGATGCCGGTGCTGTGGGTCCTGCTGGCAGCGGCGGCGGTGCTGCTGGCGGCCTTTGCCGCCATGCCGTCCTTTCGGGCGAAGCTGACCGCCGCCTGGCGGCGCCGCAGGGGAGACGTGGGGATAGGGCGGAAGATGAACGACGCCCGCCTGGCCCAGGCGCTGGCCATGGGCATGGCCAGCGGACTGCCCATGGAGGAGGCGCTGGATCTGGCTGCCGGCCTGATGGAGGATACCCCCCAGGGCAAGGCGCGGTGCCTGGACTGCTGGGCCCGTCTGGACCGGGGCGAGAGCGTCAGCGCGGCCATGCGGGGCAGCGGACTGCTGCCGGCGGGCGCGTGCCGTCTGCTGGAGCTGGGCCAGCGCAGCGGAGCGGGCGACGCCGCCATGGAAAAGATCGCGTCGGACCTGCTGGAGGAGAGCGAGGCGGCCCTGGAGGACAAGGTGAGCCGGGTCGAACCGGCGCTGGTGCTGGTGTGCTCGATCCTGGTGGGCTTGATTTTGTTGTCTGTGATGCTGCCGCTGATGCACATTATGTCGGCCATCGGGTGAGCGCATGAAAAAGAGAAGGAATCCGTGGGGCGGACTGCTCCGGGGCCTGTTCCTGCCTGTGCTGGCGGTGGTGGTGCTGCTGGGCTTTACCGCGGCGCTGGACAGTTTGGACAGCGGCCGGGACACCGAGAACCGGCGTCAGTTAGAGGAAGCCCTGCGCCGCGGCTGCACGGCCTGCTATGCCGCCGAGGGCGTATACCCCCCCACATTGGAATATTTGGAGGAGCACTACGGCATCCAGATCGACGAAACGCGCTATATGGTGGACTACCGCGTGTTTGCTGAGAACGTGATGCCGGATATCACGGTGCTGGTACAGACGTCATGAAACAAAGCTCTGTCAAACATCATATGGATGGATTGATCGCCCTGCTGCTGTTCGGGGTGTTTGCCGCGTGCGTGCTGGTGGTTCTGCTCACCGGCGCGGACGCGTACCGCCGTTTGACCCAGCGGGATCAGACGGCCTATGACCAGCGTACCTGCATACAGTATCTTGCCACCCGCGTCCGCCAGGCGGACTACGCCGGCGGCATCCGCGTCACGTCCTTCGGCGGCGGAGACGCGCTGCTTTTGAATGCGGACAGCGAATACCCCACCTGGCTTTACTGTCAGGACGGGTATCTCATGGAGCTGTACTGCTGGGCGGAGGAACCGCTGCCGCCGGAGGACGGCCAGCGGCTGATGGCGGCGGAGGACCTGTCTTTGCATACGAACGGGGCGCTGCTCACGATCTCCGTCACCGCCGGGGGAGAGAAGCTGTCCCTGACCCTTTCCCTGCGCAGCGATGGAGACGCGGGGCAGTCCAGGACGCCGGATACGCCTGGGGCGCCGGAGGTCCCCGCGGATGCTGAGATCGGAGGGATGCCCTTATGAGAAGCAAGGCGCCTCTGGTTTTGATGGAGCAGATGGTGATGCTGCTGGTGTTTGCCCTGGCGGCGGCGCTGTGTCTCCAGGCCTTTGTCCAGTCCGACGCCCAATCCGGGCGCGCCCAGGCGAGGGACCGGGCGGTGGTTTTGTGCCAGAGTACGGCGGAGGTCCTGCGCGCCACCGGCGGAGATTTTGAACAGGCGGCCCGCCTGCTGGGCGGGGACGGCGCCGGGGAGGACTCCCTGATGATCGACTACCGGGAGGACTGGACGGCGGCGGACGGTACGATGCGGTATACCCTGGGCGCCTGCCGGGTGGAAAGTGGCGTGCCCGGTCTCGGCAAGGCGGAGGTCTGGGTGCGGGACGAGGCGGAAGAGGACGAACTGTTTCGTATTGCGGTGGCCTGGCAGGAGGTGAACGTCCATGGGTGAGCGGAGACGGGAGCGCTTTTCCCCGCCGGCTGTGGGCGGCAGCTCTCTGCTGGTCGTGTTCGCTGTGCTGGCGCTGACGGTCTTTGCCCTGCTGAGCCTGTCCACCGTGCGGGCGGACGCGCGGTTAGGCGGCACGTCGGCCCAGGCCGTGACGGATTATTATGCCGCAGATTGCCGCGCCCAGGAGATTTTTGCGCTCCTGCGCAGCGGAGAAGGCGCGCCGGAGGGCGTGGAGCTGACGGCGGAGATCATTGACTACTATGGGGACGGCGGCGAGGTGATCTATACCTATGCCGTGTCCGTTTCGGATACCCAGGAGCTGCAGGTGAAGGTCCGGCAGCGCGGGGAGGATTGGACGGTCCTGCGCTGGCAGACCGCGCCGGTGGGCGATTGGGAATTTGACGACACCCTGTCCGTCTGGGACGGCGAATCAGAATTTTAAGGAGAAAGAACGCTATGGCAGAGATCAAGGATTATTTGCAGCGGGCTGTCGAGGGCGGCGCGTCCGACCTGTTTGTCGTGGCCGGCGGTCCGGTGTGCATGAAGCTGGACAAGAAGATGCAGCCCATCAGCGACGGGCGCATGATGCCCAAGGAGACGGAGGGGATGATCCGCGCCATCTACGATCTGGCGGGCCGCTCCATGGACGCGTATCTTCGCGATGGGGACGACGATTTTTCCTTCGCCGTGGCAGGTCTTGCCCGGTTCCGGGTGAATACCTACCGCCAGCGCGGCTCCATGGCCGCGGTGGTGCGCGTGGTGTTGTTCGATATCCCCGACTGGGAGGAGCTCCACATTCCCTATCAAGTGATGGAGCTGGCTAACTGCTCCCACGGCATGATCCTTGTCACCGGTACGGCGGGCAGCGGCAAGTCTACCACCCAGGCGTGCATCATCGACCGCATCAACCGCACGCGCAGCGGCCATATCATCACGCTGGAAGACCCCATCGAGTACCTCCACCGCAACGCCCAGAGCATCGTCAGTCAGCGCGAGGTGGCCATCGACACGGTGGATTACCTCTCCGCCCTGCGCGCCTGCCTCCGTCAGGCGCCGGATGTGATCCTGCTGGGGGAGATGCGCGACCATGAGACGATCCGCACGGCCATGACCGCGGCGGAGACGGGCCACCTGCTCATTGCAACGCTGCATACCAAGGGCGCGGTGAGCACGGTGGAGCGCATCGTGGATTCCTTCCCCAGCACCCAGCAGGGGCAGATTCGCACCCAGCTTTCCATGGTGCTGCATACGGTGGTGTCCCAGCAGCTGCTGCCGGACAAGAACGGCGGCATGGTGCCGGCCTTTGAGATCATGCACACCAACGGCGCGATCCGCAGCCTGATCCGGGACAACAAGGACCATCAGATCGACAACGCCATCGCCGCGGGCGCTGCTGAGGGGATGATTTCGATGGATCAGTCGATTCTGAATCTGTATCAGGAAGGAAAGATCAGCGCAGAGACAGCGCTGGAATACGCCGGTA
>CANSLL010000167.1 GCA_947647695.1 uncultured Clostridia bacterium
TCGGCGCGGTGCTGGGCTTCGTGCCCCAGATGCTGGTGCTGTTCCTGCTGCTGGCAGTTTTGGAGGAAGTGGGCTATATGGCCCGGGTGGCGTTCATCATGGACCGCATCTTCCGCCGCTTTGGCCTGTCGGGCAAGAGCTTCATCCCTATGCTGGTGGCCACGGGCTGCGGCGTGCCGGGCATCATGGCCTCCCGCACCATCGAACAGGATCGGGACCGCAAGATCACCATCATGACCACCGGCTTCATCCCCTGCGGCGCAAAAATGCCCATCGTGGGCCTGATCGCCGGGGCGCTGTTCGGCGGTGCCTGGTGGGTGGCCACCGCCGCGTATTTCATTGGCGTGGCCGCGGTCGTCGTATCGGGGATCATCCTGAAAAAATTCCGGGCCCTGGCCGGGGAGCCCGCGCCCTTCGTCATGGAGCTGCCGGCCTATCATGCGCCCGTAGCGGGCAACGTGCTGCGCGCCACCTGGGAGCGGGGCTGGTCCTTTATCAAGCGCGCGGGCACCATCATCCTCCTCTCCTCCATCATTTTGTGGTTCCTCCAGGGCTACGGCTTTGCAGACGGCGTATTCCAGGCCGTGGAGGACAACAACGACTCCCTGTTGGCCGCCATCGGCAATACCGTCGCGTTCCTCTTCGCGCCCCTGGGCTTCGGCAACTGGAAGGCGGCGGTGGCAGTGGTCACGGGCCTGATCGCCAAGGAAGAGGTGGTCAACACCTTCGGTGTGCTCTACCACTATGCCGGAGAGGCCGATCTGATGGAGGACAGCAGCCCCATCTGGATGATGGTGGCGGCGGACTATACCCCCATCGCAGCCTTTAGCTTTCTGGTCTTTAACCTGCTGTGCGCCCCCTGCTTCGCGGCCGTCGGCGCCATCCGGCGGGAGATGAACAGCGCCAAATGGACCCTGGCGGCGGTGGGCTATATGTGCGCCTTCGCCTACGCCGTGTCCCTGATCCTCTACCAGCTGATCGGCCTGGCCTTGGGACAGGTCGCCTTCGGGACCGGGACCGTCGCCGCGGCGCTGGTCTTAGCGGGCCTGCTGTACCTCCTCTTCCGCCCCGTCAGGGACGCGGACCGTCTCCCCGGCCGGATGGCCGCGGAAGGCACGGCGTAACAACGGGAGGGATCGCATTATGACAACTCTGCTCCCCACCGTTCTGGTCTCCGCTGTACTGGCCGCCGTTGTGGCGGCAGCGATCGTCTATCTGTACCGCGAAAAAAAGCGGGGCAGCTGCTGTGGCGGCTGTCTGGGCTGTGCCGGGCAGGACGGCTGCTGCGGCGGTCATTCCCCGGAAGGAAAAACCGGGGATAAGCCCCGGCTCGGCTAACGGTTTCCCATTCCAACCTCCACACAAATCTCCATACAAACGCAGACGGTCCGTGCCAACCGAGGCACGGACCGTCTGCGCCGGCGTCAAAACAGCGGCGCGCTGTCCTTCGCGCTGCATGTTTTATACGGCGGGCGGCGTCATGTAAATTGACATCAAAGGGTTCGTCCGATATAATATAATCAAGTCGGAACGATCTGTTTTCACGGAAGGAGGCCGGCACCATGGGCCACAGACGGCGGCTGCCTGATTTTTTGAATACATTTTTGCGCATCGGTTCTGTGCTGCTGGCCGTGTTGTGCCAGCTGGCGCTGGTAGTCGTGACGGTACTGGTGCTGAACTCCTTCGCCTTCGCGTTTTATCTGCTGATGCAGTTTTGCAGCTTCCTTTTGATCTACTTCCTCGTCAACGACGAGGCCCAATATAAAACAAACTGGATCCTTCTTGTCTTCCTCCTGCCCGGCTGCGGCTTCCTGCTCTATTTCCTCTGGGGCAGCAAGCGGGAGTACAGCTGGTTCAACCGCAGGTTCCGCCAGGCGGAACAGGAGATCGGCGAGGGACTGCCCGATCAGCCGGAGACGGAGCGGCGCTGCGCCGCCGCTTTCCCCAACGAAGCGCCCGTGGGCCGCTATCTGGCCCGCTCCGGTTACCCGGTCTACGAAAACCGCTGCACCCGCTTCTTCCCCTGCGGCGACGCTATGTACCACAGCCTGATCCCCGACCTGAAGGCCGCAAAGCGATCCATCCACATCGAAATGTTCATCCTCGACAAGGGCGTCATCTGGGACGAGCTCTTCCCGATCCTGCGGGAAAAAGCCGCCGCGGGCCTGGACGTGCGCCTGCTGCTGGACGACTTCGGCAGCCTCAAGGCCAGCACGCCCCGCTTCCGGCGTCAGGTGCGGGCAGCGGGCATCCAGCTGGCGTTTTTCGCCCCCATCAACAAGGACGTCCTCCACTTCTCCTTTAACTTCCGCACCCACCAGAAATACATCCTCATCGACAACGCCATCGGCTACACCGGCGGCATCAACCTGGCCGACGAGTATTTCGACCGCCGCCAGCGCTTCGGCTACTGGAAGGACACCGCCGTGCGCGTCACGGGCGACGCCGTAGCCAGCATGGAGGGGATGTTCCTGGTGATGTGGCAGGTCTGCACGGGCACGGCCCAGCGTCTGCCGCCGCCCCTGCCCCGGACCGCGGCGGCGGAGACGGACAGCCCCGTCTTCGTCCGCCCCTTTGCCGGCGGACCCGCCCGCAACCCGGACAACCCCGTGGAAGTGCTCTACGACATGGTGGTGGACCGGGCCACGGAGTACCTCTATATCACCACGCCCTATCTCGTCCTGGACCGCAGCATGGCGGGCGGGCTGATCCGCGCGGCCAAGAGCGGCGTCGACGTGCGAATCATGATGCCGGGCATTTACGACAAGTGGTATGTGCGCATGGTGAGCAACGACAATTTCGGTTTGCTGCTGCGCCACAACATCCGCATCTTTGAATACACCCCCGGCTTCCTCCACGCAAAAATGCTGGTGGCCGACGGGAAAAGCGCCATCTGTGGCTCGGTCAACCTGGACTTTCGCAGCCTGTGGCAGCACTATGAGGACGGCGTATACTTCTGCGGCGGCCAGATCGTGGAGGACATCAAGGCGGACATCCTGTCCATCCAGGCGGACAGCCGCGAGGTGCTGTACGAGGACTGGAAGCGCCGGGGCCTGCTGACAAAGCTGATGCAGAAGCTCCTGGGTCTGCTGGCCCCGCTGATGTGACGGAACGGAATGGAACGGAAGGGAGAGCGCCACAATGACAGGACCTTTAGTGAGCATCGTGGTACCGGTGTACAACGCCGAGGCGACGCTGTCGCGCTGCCTTGACAGCATCCGCAGCCAGAGCTGGCGGAACATCGAGGTCTGGCTGGTCAACGACGGCAGCACAGACGGCAGCGCCGCCCTCTGCCGGGACTACTGCGCCCGGGACGCGCGGTTCCGCCTGATCGACAAGGAAACAAACTCCGGCGTGGCCGACAGCCGCAACCAGGCCGTCGCCGCCGCCACCGGGAAATACCTCCAGTTTGCCGACAGCGACGACTGGCTCCGCACCGACGCCACGGAACGAATGGTGGAGGCGGCGGAGCAAAGCGGCTGCGAGCTGGTGGTCGCGGGCTTTTACCGGGTGCTGGAAAAGCGGATCTACACCCACAAGGCTATGTTCATGGAGGGCAAGGTCAGCCGGGAACGCTTCGTCCAGGGTTTGATGCGCGCTCCCGCCAATTATTACTACGGGGTCCTGTGGAACAAGCTGTTCCGCATGGACATCGTGCGCCGCCAGAAAATCGCCTGCCCGGACGATCTGGACTGGTGCGAGGACACGTCCTTCAACCTGAGCTACCTGGCCCACACGAAGCATGTGATGGTCCTGCGAGAGCCCGTGTATTTTTACACCCGGCAAAAGGGCAGCCTGTCCTCCGCCGGTAAGGTGCTGCCGGAGCTGCACAAGACGAAGGCGGCGGTCTTCGCCCGCTATCAGGCACTGTATCACGCGACGGCGAAGAAAAAGAACGCCCTGCGCCCCTACGGCTACTGGATGGCCGTTCCCATCGACGGCGGATACTCCGTGGACGGTTACCGAAACCCGCAGTTTTACGCCAAGCGCATGGAAAAGCGCGCCCGCATCCGCCAAAGACGCGCGGAGGCGCGCCGCGCCCTGGCAAAAAAGCGCCCCGCCGCACCCGGTTTCCCGCGGACAGGGCAAAAAAGATGGTTCTGATCCCCGTTTTTTCGATCTGCTTCCCCTTTGACGCCTGTGCCGGTCCCCGGTACGGGCGTTTGTTTTCTTTTTTCGTTGTTTCTTTTTGATGGAGAAACGGTCCGCCGCTTTTCCGCCGTCCCGGCGTATCTTTTTTCCAGAAAGCGGGACACTAAGGCCATGAAAGTGACGAATTTGCCGGGGCATGACTCCTGGATGCTCCTGTTTTTGCTCGGCGTGCTGTGCCTGACCCTGGCGCCGGTGGTGGCGCCGTGGACGGCGCGTCTGGCGGGGCTGGTGCTGGTAGTGCTGGGCCTGGAGCAGGCCGTGGAGGGTTTTCGCCTGAAAAAATATCAAAACAGGAAAAAATTGCAGCCCGCCCTGGGCATCATCCAGACCCTTGTCGGCCTGATCCCCCTCTTGCAGGGCGAGGACGCGCTGCTCCTGATCTGCGCGGTCTGGGGCGTGTTCGGCCTGCTCCAGGCGGCCCACGGCTTGAACCGGGTCATCGACGCGGCCAGCCGCAAGCGGTTCCCCTGGTGGCAGGCAACGGTGGCGGCGCTGGAGATCATGCTGGCGCTGGAGCTGATCTTTTCCAGCGGCGAGGCAATCATCCTCCATGTGCGCCTGCTGGGGCTGGAGCTGCTGACCGCTGCCTGGGTGTACCGCGGCGGCGTCAGAAGAAACTGCGCTTAGTTCCGTTTCCGCGGGCAAAGCCCGCGAAAACTCCACACACTCCGTTCCTTCTTCCTTTTCCATCGTGACCCGCTTCGCTGGGCTCACGATGGATTTTTTTACGGGGGACGGGGGACGAAAGATTTTTTTGCGGCTGTTGCACGGAACCGTGCAACAAAACCCGTGCCCTGCACCTTTGGTGTAGGGCAATTTTTGTCCTGCATACGTTTTGTTCATGTTTTATTTTTTGAAG
>CANSLL010000168.1 GCA_947647695.1 uncultured Clostridia bacterium
CATACTTGGCGGTAGAAGCATAGTGATAGGTGGTGCCGTCGGAGACCACGTTCTCGCCCAGCTTGAATGCGGACAGGGTGGTGTCCTCCAGGACCTCGGCCTTCTCCAGGATCTGGATGGCGCCCTCGGCCACGTTCACCAGGTAAGCGTCGTCCTCTTTGATCTCCTTGATGGAGAAGTCCTCGCCGGAAGCGGTCAGGGTCTTCTTCTCCTTGTCGGCATCCTTCCAATAGGTATCGTTGGCGCTGTTGCCGTCGATGCCGTACACCTCAAAGGAAACCTCATCCTTCTTCTCATTGTAGTCTGCCTTGGCAATGGCCAGGTAGGTGTCAATGACCGCGATGGTGACAGTCTTCTTCTCGGTGTCGGCGTTTGCATCGGTATCCACAAAGATCTGGGTCAGGACGCCGTTGCCGGTGCCGCCGATGGCAGCCTTGTTGTTGCGGTTCAGCGCGGTGCGGTTGAACATGGTGTCCACGCCGCTGGCGCTGGAGGGATCGGCATAACGGTCCTCGCCGTTGACATAGATCTTGAAGTCATAATCCTTTTCGTTCTCGACGATGGATTTGCCCAGCAGATCGTACAGGTCCTTGCCGGTGACTTCCGTGGTGTACTCTGCGTACAGGGTGCTGAAATCAACATAGTTGTTGATCTTCTTCTTGTCGTAGGTCCAGGTGTAGTCGGGACGGCCGAAGGCATCCTCGCCGGCAGTCAGCTCCAGCTTGGGGCAGTACTTTTCCGCAAACTCGATGGTGTAGTGGCTGGAGTTGGACAGTCTGCGGTCGGAGATGGTCTGCGTCTTGGCGATGGTGGTGGTCACATACTCCGCCTGCTTTGCGCCGAAGGTAACGGTCGCACCGTTGACGGTGATCTCGGTACCCTTGTCAGCATATCTGACCAGGGGAGTCTTCATGGTGGTCAGGGCCATCTGGGCAGCCTGCTCACGGGTCAGCACCTGGGTCAGGGACAGATCGCCCAGACCGTCGTTCAGGCCGACTTCATATGCCAGCTTGGAGGTGGACAGGCCCCATGCGGTGCCGGTCATGTCCTCGATCTCGGCGTCATAACCTAGGGCGCCCAGCAGCATCTTTGCAAACTGCAAGCCGGTCAGCTCGCCGGTGGGGTTGAACTTGCCGTTGCCGGTGCCGTTCATGATGCCCTCGCTGGCGCAGTAGGCGATCGCGCCTGCGCTCCAGCGGTCTGCGGACACGTCCGCGTAGGGGGCGATGGTGGCGACAAGCTGGTCAGCCTGAGCCTGGCCCATGATCATATAGGTGATGATCTTGGCGGCCTGCTCGCGGGTGAGCTTGCCGGTGGGGTCGAAGTTGGTGCCGTCGCCGACGCCGTTGAAGACGCCCACGGTGGCCATCACATCGACCGCCTCTGCATAGGTGACGTCGTCGCCGTCGGCGAAGTCACCCGTGTCCTTGGCGAAGGCGACGGTCATGAGCGACAGGGCCATGGCCAGAGCCAGCACCAGGGACAGAATCTTTTTCAGATTCTTCATAGGTAGTTTCCTCCTTTTGAACTTTTTGCGTCTGTTTGGTTCGTTTTCGTCTCATTCTCATGCAAAATCGTAATATTTCCACATAAAAACGGGAGCATAACGTCCCTTAGGTGGTGCAGCGCGAAACGCTGAATCCTTTACGCTGCAAAGGATCCAGCGTTCGTCAAAATCACCAAGGTACCGATTGGGTAGACACGGCGGCGGAAAACGGGTAGACACGTCGAAAAAACCCGCTGCGGCGCAGCGGGTACCGGGCGCGTTTTGGTAGACATTTTGGTAGACCGGGTAGACATGATATGGAAAAATTTGGAAATCACACATATTCCTCTATTCCACATTATCCGGTGCAGCGTGCCGGCGTATGCCAATACACCGCAGCTCCTTGAAAAAAGATGCAAATCCGATGCACCGATTTTCAAAAATGACCTTGTATCAGGTGCCATTATCGATTATAATAAAAAACTGCATCTATATTATGTTAAGCAACAGGAGATTTTACATAACATGGCTCACAGAAAAAGAAAAAGGAAAAAACAAAGCAGAGCAATGCGCCGGCGGCGTATGCAGCGGCGGATCGTACTGCTGTTGGTCGTGACCGTTTTTGTCCTGGCCGCAGTGATTGCCGTGTCCGACGGTGTGATCAAAAAGCCCCAGGTCAATCAGCCGGACGTGGAGCAACTCAGCTCCACCGGAGAAGAGCAGTCCTTGCGCAAGGATGGTTTTTACACCGTCCTTGTCTGCGGCACCGATGACGGCAACGGCGGCTCGGACACCATCATGCTCGCCGCTGTGGACACGGAAAACAAAACCGTCAACGTGGTCAGCTTTCCTCGAGACACCCTGGTCAACGAGGACTGGACAGTGAAAAAAATCAACAGCGCCTATAACCGCAGCGGGATCGACGGCGTCAAGGAACAGGTGGAGAAGATCGGCTTCCCGGTGGACTTTTACGTCACCGTGGACCTGAAAGCCTTTATTCAACTGGTGGACGCCATCGGCGGCGTGGATTTCGAGGTCCCGATCAACATGAATTATGACGACCCCATGCAAAACCTGCACATCCACTACACCGCCGGGATGCAGCACCTGAGCGGCCAGCAGGCCATGGAGGTGGTGCGCTTCCGCCACAACAACAACGGCGGCGGCTATCCCATGCAGGATCTGGGCCGCATCGAGACTCAGCAGGCATTTTTGAAAACTGTGGCAAACAAGATGTTCAGCCTCTCCAGCGTCATCAAGATCCCCGAGTTTGCCCGCATCTTTTTTGACAATGTCAAGAGCGATCTGAAGCTGGGCGAGATGATCTGGTTTGGCAACCAGCTGTTGGAGATCGGCACAGACAATATCTCCTTCTCTACCCTGCCCGGCGCGCCGGCGGACGTCTACGGCGGCTCGTACTATGTCCTGGACCCGGAAGCATGCCTGGCCCTGCTCAACACCAGCTTCAACCCTTACAACGAGGCGCTTACCATGGCGGATATGAATATCAGGACCGCCGGATAAGGAGGAATTCCGTTATGCTCGATCAGTTTACAGCCCGGATCACGCCTCTGGGCAAAAACCGCACGGTGCGCATATGGCTGCCCGACGAAATCGAACGGACGGATACGACCTATCCTGTGATGTATTTCTTTGACGGCCACAATCTTTTCCGGGACGAATGGGCCGCCTTTGGCCGCGCCTGGCGCATGGACCGGTTTTTAGACCGCTGGGAAAAGCCCGTGATTGTCGTTGGCGTGGACTGCGACCAGGAAGGCAACAACCGCCTGATCGAATACGCCCCTTATGACATGACCATTCCGCCCTGCGGTCCGCTCCACGGCGCCGGATCCGTCGTGATGGACTGGATGATCGGAGATCTCAAGCCCCAGATCGACAGCCGCTTTCCCACCATCCCCTTTCGGGAGGCCACCGGCATTGCCGGCAGCTCCATGGGCGGTCTGATGGCCCTGTTCGCGGTGCTGCGATACAATACCTGGTTTTCCAAGGCAGCATGCTTGTCCTCGTCCTTCCGCTTCTGCCGCGCGCAGCTGCTAGAAGAAGCGGAAGGGGCTGGATTGAATCCTGACACTCGCGTTTATCTCAGCTGGGGCAGCGCGGAATACCAAAACAAATCGTCCCTTGCCTATGGAACGGAGCTGAATCTGACGCTGAACCGCATCCTTTCCCGCAAGGGTGTACAGACTTATCCCTATCTCCACATCAATGGCCGCCATTGCGAAGAAGATTGGGAGAAGGAGATCCCCCGCTTTATGGAGTTTTTATGGATGGAATAAGCGGTTTTCCCGATAGAGCGCATCTGCATTGATCCATTTTACTTTTACGCCAAAGTGATATTCTAAACTGCTCATTCTTTTCATTTTACCTTGGTTCATGATTCCGTTGATTAAAACGGGAACGGCGCAGCCGGTAGCTGCACCGTTCCCGTTTCATAGCTGCCCTGCCGGACCCCCGGCGGCGTCAGACCTTTGTTTTATAGTTGCCACGGACATGTACGCCCTCCTCTGTCACCAGGAATGCATCCGGGTCCAGTTCCTGCATAGCGTGGCGCAGCTCCTCCAACTCGTACTTGGAAAGACAAATACAGAGGATCTGCGTATCAGTATTCCTGTACGCGCCGGTACCGTCCCAATAGGTCACGCCCCGATGGAGGGTATCTGTCACATAACGGCACAGCGCTCCGTCCCGGCGTTTGGTAAAGATCCATGCCATCACAGTGATGTTCTGCTGATGCAGGCGGTCCACAATCAGGGCGGAAAAGACGGAATAAATAATGGAATAGATCGCCACCTGAACATTGAACAGCACTAAACACGCGGCATAGATTGCAAAGTTAAAAAAGAGATTTGCCTTTCCTACCGAGAAGCCGGGGCGCTTTTTGGTCAGATAGACGCCAAGGATATCCGTACCGCCGGAGGATCCGCCATCGTAAAGCATCAGTCCGACCCCTGCACCCGCGACAATGCCGCCGAGAATAGACGCGGCCAGCACATCATACAGAACCGGCTCCGCAGGCGGTACGAGGATGCTGAGAAAGACCGTATTGCAAACGGTGCACAGCAGGGATTTCAGCGCAAACCGGCGGGAGATGGAGCGAAAGGCAATGAGGTAGACGGGGATATTCAAGACAAAATAGATCAGGCCCGCAATGTCCAGGCTGCCGAAGTCCATGCCGAGGTTCTGTACCAGCAGGGTGCGGATGATTTGTCCCACGCCGAGGAAGCCGCCGGTATAGAGTCCGGCAGGAGTGACGAAATAGTTGATGCCCAAGGCGTAAATAAAACTGCCGGCCACCGCCAGCGCCAGACGCGTCCAACGGTGCTGCACCGTAGTGTATAACATTGCCGTAAAACCTCCGTAAAATGCCGTTTTGGAAAATCTGCGATTTCGGCTATTTATTGTATCAAAGTCCGGGGGAGGATGCAATGGGTTTTCCGCGAATGACGGGAAAGAAAAAATCGAAAAAAGGTATTGACATTTTCTGATCTCTTTGCTAT
>CANSLL010000169.1 GCA_947647695.1 uncultured Clostridia bacterium
TAATCCGCCCGTCCGTACCGGCTCTTGCAACACTGGCGTTGCCCTTTTTCAAGGAATTCATACCGGATTCAATCTGAATCTTAGCCGCCGGGTTCTCAGGAGGATCGGGGTTTGTGATCGCTGCGTCGTAGAAGTTCATCCCGCGCTTGACAACAGCCCAATACAGCGTGCCCGGTTCATCCAATGCAAATGTGAGCGTCACAGAAGTCGCCGCCACATCTGTTACCGTCAAATGCTGAATGGTAGGCGGCGTCTTGTCCAGCGTTCTGACTGTCAATCTTCTCACTGCCGAGCTCTTGCCGTTGTCGGCATCGTTCAGCCACAGGAACAAATCGTAATCTGTTTCTTCCGCCAAATGGGCCGTATTGACTCTCGGGATGATATGACGTGTGTTTTTACGCACATCCATCACGCCATAACCAAGATTACCCGTAACCGCACCGGCACGGAGGCTGGCCCCTGTCGGCGCAGTGGAACCTTTCGGCAACAGAGCATAATACAGCTTGCAGTCCTTCGTCGGCATAACCAGCGCCTGGATCACCTGCTCATCTTCCTCATCCGTTGTCAAAAGCGTCGTGGGATAGCCGGTGGCGAAGTTGGGGACGGTATCGTCCGGGGTACTGAACGCCGCCACCTTGACCGGGCTGCGGCGGCCCCGGTTATCCACCAGCATGGCCGAGACGTAATAAGACCCGTCCATGGTCAGGCCGGTGATGCGGGTGGTGACCTCCGTCTTGGAGGCGGTGATATTCATGGTACCGCTGCGCAGGAGCTTGCCGGCGTAGTTGGCGGCATCCATCAGCTCCTCCTCGCCCACGGAACCGTCGGACAGGGCGGTCACGGCCCAATAGAGGGTGCCGCGCTTGTTGGTGCTGAACACCACGTCCGCCGTAGTAGACGCCACGTTGCGGGCGGTGGGGTAGCCGGAGAGCAGACGCGGATCGTCCGAGGACTCGGCGGCCAGGGTGGAATCCATGTTTTCGCCGTAGATATTGGCGTTGATGCCGGGACGAACCACCACGGTATCCGGGAGCATGGACACGGACGAGCCGGGGGCGTTGACGTTCATGTTGGCCACGCTGCCGGTGCCGGTAACGGGGGTGCCCACGTCCAGGTTGACCTCGCGGACGCTGGCGCTGTTGTCGATGCTCAGCGTAGAGCCGATGGCGTTTTCATCCACGGTCAGCTTGTTGACGATGCCCTGGGACACCGCCAAAGCGGAGCCGGGCGTCAGGTTGATGACGTCCTTGACGTTACCCGCCAGGGACAGCTGGGAGCCGCGCTCGCTGTCCAGCTCGATGTGCTGGAGGCCCCATCCGTCCTCGGTGACATCCTGGACAAAGGCGGAGGTGCGCACGACGGTATTGGCAATGTTGGTCAGACCCTCGGCGTGGATGGCCATGAACTGTCCGGCCAGGCTGTCGATCTCCAGGCCGTTGGCGGTCACGTTGCGCAGGACCACGCTGTTCTGGCCCTCCTGGGCCTCGCCGGTGCCGCTGACGACGATTTTGCCGAGCACGGTGACGTTTTCCAGCTCCACCGCGCCCAGTCCCAGGCCGCCGGAGAGATACAGGTTGCCGGCGATGACCGTATCGCGCAGCTTGACGCCGTCGGTATTGATGGTCACGTTTCCGTAGACGCTGCCGAGGCTATGCTCGCCGGGCTCCTGGATCAGCGTGCCCAGGGCACGGACCAGGATGCAGGCCATCTGCCCGCGGGTGATCTTGTCCTGGGGACCGAAGCTGCCGTCGGGGTAGCCCTGGATGATGTCCATGGAGGACGCCTCCTCGACCATACCGCGGCTCCAGTTGGAGATATCGCGGCCATCTGCGAAGGTGATCGACTCGCCGGAGCCGCCTTGGAAGCGCATATTACGTCCCAGCAGGACGATGGCCTCTTCCCGGGTCAGGTCCCGGTTGGGGGACGCCGTGGTGGGCGAGGTGCCCATAAAGTAGCCCGCGCCGTTGGCGATGCTGATATCCTCGGCGTACCAGGAGTAATCCGGCACGTCGGTATAGGGGTTTCCCGCGACGTCGGTATAACCGTAGGCGCGGTTGACCAGGGCGACAAACTCCGCGCGGGTGATGTTCTTATCCGCGCCGAGGTCGCCGCTGGGGTCGCCCTGCATAATGCCCAGGGAAACCAGCTGATCGAGATAGGGCTGGGTCCAGCTGGCCGCGTGGGCGCTGGGTGTCAGCGCCGGCAGCAGGCCGCACAGCAGCACCAGGGCCAGCGCCAGAGACGCCGTCCGTTTCGCCAGGGTCCGCACCCTGCCGGCCTTTCCATAGTTCATAGTCATTCTCCTCCAAAAATCCGCTTTGTGTCTGTCTTGTTTATGCTTCTGTTTTTCCGCCGCTGCGGGCGTGGTCGGCGATCTGCACGCTGAACACCGTCGTCTGTACGATCATTTCCTCGTCGTTGCACATATTGACGAACTTCGACGCATACAGGTCCGGCTCCTCCTCGGTGGCCGGCCAATAGCGCAGGATCTTGCAGCGCAGGATCACCGGCGACGACGTGATCGGGATCACGATCTCCAGTTCCTCGCCTATCTGCAGGGAGTCCTCGCAGTAAAAGGCGACGCCGCCGCAGCTGAGGTCCTTGGACGTCACCGTCCGCCGGCCCTTCCAGCGTCCCGTCAGCGGATAGATAAAGCTGTCGAACCGCACGGGAATGCGCAGCTTCTGGCGGATGTCTCCGGCCAGCGTCTGGAGCTTCTCCAGCACGATCATATCCCGGCGGTGGGACGAGATCCGCCCCAGCAGGGGCGGCACGCTGTTGGCGATGCTAAGCATCTGGATGATCTCATGCTCCAGCACCCGCTCGATCTGATCGTCCAGCACCTGGACCTGGAAGGTGGCGCCGTTGGACGGTCCGACCAGGTTTCCGTGGGCCAGCACATGGTCCTGCGTATCCAGCAGGACAAACAGGTTGTTTTTGTTCCCTTGTTCCATCTTCCGGCATCCTCCTTATGACGCGCCCTGCGTGTTCCCTGTTTCCTCTTCCGCTTTCGTTGGGTCAAAATGCAAAAAGTACACATAGATCTCCACGATCGCCTGATACAACTCCTCCGGGATCTCCTGCCCCAACTGCAGCTGCGTCAGGATCGTAGCCAGCAAGTTATCCTCATAGATCGGCACGCCGTTTTCCGCGGCGACCTCCACGATCTTCTCGGCCATATAGCCCATGCCGGAGGCCACGACCACCGGCGCGCCGTCTCCGGCGCCGTATTGCAGAGCGACGGCCTTTCCCACCCCGCTCCGACTTCCATCAGACCTTGACATTGACGCTGTTCTTCCTTTCCAGTATTTTCGGGAACACCTCACTGATCGTAAGCGGGCGCTCCATGCGGCGCACCACCACGCCGCCGGGCGTCAGCTGGTTGCGCTCCAGGATACCGGAGACAGCCTTTTCCATCTCCTTGGCAAAGGGTACCGCCGCCATGGGACAGGCGATCTGGAGATCCACCTTCTTATCCCAGCTCGTCAATACAATATCGAACAGGCCCAAGGGCTGGACGTCGATCTTGAACAAGATTTTCACCCCATGCTCCCGCTGCTCAACGCCGTCCTTTTCCTCCGCGTCGGGATCGACCCAAAGCTCGGAAAACAGCATCTTCCCGTCCCATTCCAGGGGAAGGATAAAATGATTGACCGGCATGTATACGCTTTCATTGATCAGCATGGCGCTCACCAGCTGCTGGAAAATCTGCTGGATCTCCATGGACCCTTCGCCCCGCAGGGCCCGCGCGGCGGCGGCGGCCAGATGATCGGCAAACTGATTGGCCGGAGAGGTCTCGGAAAACTGGCTGCTGCGCAGCAGCATCAGCAGCGACTGATCGTCCACTCCGCCCAGCTGCTCGCGCAGCGTGCCGTAGCTCGTCAGCTGGTGGTACAGCTCCAGCAAATTATTGATTGATCCGTTTTCATAACGGGCCACATCCAATGTCAGCTGAGACAGCAAACTGCGGGCCGTACCCATATCGTGGGTACGGTCCACATATTCGGACATATAAGGAAACAGCTCGCTGCGCAGCATTTTCAGGTTGCCCTGGCGGTCGCCGGCCGCAATCCCGTTTTGCAGCCGGGCAATCATCTCCTGGAGCTTTTCGGCCCAGCTGGCCGGCATCGCCTTCGCCATGCCCTGAAGATTGCGCAGCAGGTTCCCCTCGATATGGGCCGTGGCGGAATAGTCGCCATAGCTTTTGAGAAACTGCAAAATGTCCATGCGCACATTTTCCGACGACGCCCTGGAATAGGCGCTGCGCAGCAGAGCGAACAGAGCGCCCCCAAATCGCGTCCCCGCCCGGAACTGGTCGGTCAGGAACTGCAGCAGCTGCCCTTGATCCATATGGAGCATCTTCAGCGCCTGGGATAGCTCGGCGGCAATCCCGTCGCTCATACCGGAGCGGACCTCCAGGCCCTCCCGCTGGGCAAACAGCCTGGCCAGCTCAGCGGCAAGGTCCGGCGATTCTCTCAGCCGCTGGATAAACGTGCTGAAATTGGAATCGTAGCGCACCTGTCCCGAGGTGTCCTGGAACGTGTTGTCCCGCTGCTCCGTCCGGCCGTCCGCCCGGCCGACGCGGCCGGGATCAACCGGGTTCTGGATCTGCGGATTTTGATTGGGAGAGACAGGGGCGTTCCTTCCGGCGTTGTCCCTGTCATAACCTGGTACGGGATTTGTTACCCCTAAAAGATCAGGCATAGTTGACACCTCGCGACAAAACTTGTAAAATATACTTAACTAATTCCCTCAGACTGTCGATAAATAAAAAAGATATTAACGAAGGTGGTGTTCTTATGAGCAGCGGCAATGAAATTCTGGATACATACATCTACGAAGCAAACACGTTGCTTGAGCAATTGGAAAATATCGTCCTGGAAGCAGAAAATACAATAGAAAATGAAATAAAAAATCCTATTGATGAAGAAGAACAGATCGGAAGAGCACACGT
>CANSLL010000170.1 GCA_947647695.1 uncultured Clostridia bacterium
CACTCTGTAAAGCAGATGAACTTTACAACATGCTGTATTTTACTAAAAAACTTCCCTTCTGTCAAGGGGAACGCTGGGAAAAGCCCTGCTTTTTTTGAAAATTTTTCTTTTCCAGGCCGGAATGGAAAAGTATGTCTTGTGGAAGCGCAGGAAAATGGTATAATATAGGGTGATTACAGAAAAAAACAGTCCAAGCTGTTTTGGGAGGCCGATTATGATGGAACTGATCCGCCGGGTCCTGATGCCCGGCGTCACGTTGACCTATATCCAAGGTGAAAAATTCAAAACGAACGTGATCAGCGCCCAGCTGGTCACGCCATTGTCAAAGGAAACGGCGTCGGCCAACGCGCTGATCCCGGCGGTGCTTCGCCGCGGCACCGCGCGCTACCGCGATATGGAGCAGCTGTCCGCGGCCCTGGACCGGCTCTACGGCGCGCGCATCGACTGCACCGTGCGCAAGAAGGGCGAAAACCAGTGCGCCGGTTTCGTCTCCAGTTTTGTGGACGACCATTACACCCCCGGCGGAGAAAAGCTGTTGGAGCCGGTGGCCGCGCTGATCGGCGAGCTGCTTTGCGTGCCTGCCACCGCGGACGGGCAGTTTGTCCCGGATTACTTCCAGCGGGAGCGGGAAAACCTTTCTGACCAGATCCGCGGCCAGATCAACGACAAGCGCGTCTACGCCGCCCTCCGCCTGCTCCAGACCATGTGCCAGGGCGAACCCTACGGCGTCAGCCGCCTCGGCAGCGAGCAAGATGTGGCGGCCCTTACCCCCTCAGCGCTCTACCGGCAATACGGCGTCCTGCTCTCCACGGCGCGTCTTGAATTGTTCTACTGCGGCAGCGCCGCGCTGCCCCGGGTGGAACAGGCACTGCTGGAGGCGTTCCGCGGCCTGCCCCGGTCGGAGGCGGCGCAGCCGTTCTCCGTGCTCCCCCATGCCGCGCCGGAGAAAGTCCGGTATGTGACAGAGGGCCTGGACGTGACCCAGGGGAAGCTGGCCGTGGGCTTTTCCAGCACGTCGCCGGACTACCCCGCCCTGCTGCTGTTCAACACGATCTACGGCGGCAGCGCCACGTCCAAGCTGTTTTTGAACGTGCGGGAAAAGGAATCCCTGTGCTATTACGCCTCCTCCGTGCTCCACCGGCAAAAAAACCTCATCACCGTCTCCAGCGGTGTGGAGTTTGCCGACTATGAGCGGGCGCTGGCGGAGATCCTCGCCCAGCTGGACGCCGCAAAGCAAGGGCGGATCGAGGACTGGGAGATCGAAGGCGCCCGGAGCACCATGCGCCATTCCCTGCGGGCCATGGGCGATTCCATGGGACAGATGGAGGATTTCTATCTCGGTCAGTCGGCCTCCGGCACCGGCGACACCATCGAAAGCCTTTCCGCAGATTTGGAGGCGGTCACGCTGGAGCGGATGCTGGCGGCGGCGGAGGGCGTCGCCCTGGACACCGTTTATTTCCTGAAAAACAACGAAACCGGGGAGGTGCAGGGCCCATGAAAGAAACACTGAAGGAAACGGTATATGACCGGCTGGGCGAACGGGTCTGGCGCGCGACCTGCGCCAACGGCCTGCGGCTGATGGTCGTTCCAAAACCCGGCTTTTTCAAAAACTACGCCTTTTTCGCCACCGATTACGGCAGCATGGACATGCGCTTCTCCCTCAACGGCGTATGGCAGGAAACGCCGGCGGGCGTGGCCCACTATCTGGAGCATAAGATGTTCGACACCGCCGAAGGAAACGCCCTACAGGAGCTGGCAAAGCTGGGTGCAGAGCCGAACGCCTTTACCAGCGACGCCATCACCGGCTATTACTTTGAAAGCACGGAGCATTTCGAGGAAAGCCTGCGCATCCTGCTCTCCTTCGTCTCCGTCCCTTACTTCACCGAGGAAAGCGTCGCCAAGGAACAGGGTATCATCGGCCAGGAGATCCGCATGATTGAGGACGACCCCCACTGGCAGGTCTATTCCAACCTGCTCCAGGGCCTGTACCGCAGCCATCCCGCCCGCATCCCTGTGGCGGGCAGCGTGGCATCCATCGCGGAGATCACCGCCCGGACGCTGTACGACTGCCACCGCGCTTTCTACGACCCGTCCAACATGGCCCTATGCGTGGTGGGCAACGTGGACCCGGCGGAGATCCTGGCCATCGCCAACGACGTGCTCCCGCCCACCGCCGGAAATACCATCGGCCGAGACTGGGGCGCGGAGGAAACCGCGGAAGCAGCCACGCCGCTGGTGGAGGCCGCCATGGAGGTCTCCCTGCCGCTGTTTCTGTGCGGCTACAAGTGCGGCAGCGTGCCGGACGGGGAGGAAAACCTGCGCCGGGACCTGACCGGCAACATGGCCTGCGACATCCTCTTCGGCGAGTCCAGTCCCCTGTACCACCGGCTGTACAAGGAAGGACTGATCAACGGCGCCTTCGGCGGCAGCTATGGTATTTTGCCTGGCATCTCCTTTATCGCCGCCGGCGGCGAAAGCCCCGATCCTCAAAAGGTCCATCAGGCCATCGCCGAAGAAGCCAGACGCTTAAGCCGCGACGGGATCGGAGAGGAATTGTACCAGCAGACCCGCCGCGCCACCTATGGGAGCATGCTCCGGGGGCTGAACTCCTTTGAAAACATCGCCGTGAATCTGACGGAAGCGGCCTTCCGCGGCTGCGATTACTTCCGGTTCCCGGAGATTTTTGCATCCATCACCAAAGAGGACGTGGCCCGGTTCTTGGAGGAACATCTCTGCCCGGAACGGGCGTCCCTTTCCGTCATCCATCCTAAAGCAGAAAGTTGAGGCATCCGGCGTGAATAGTTTTATGCGGGAAATGCCCGTGAGTTTTCCGGGCCTGTTTCCAAATCTGGAAATCAATATCGACCCTGTGGCCATCCATATCGGTCACGGCGTCTACTGGTACGGCATCATCATCGCCCTGGGCTTTTTCCTGGCGGTGCTCTTCTGCGCGCGCCGCGCGCCGCGCTATGGCATCGAAAAGGACAGCATGTACGATATGCTCATCATCGCCACGCCTTTGAGCATCATCGGTGCGCGGCTGTACTATGTGATCTTTTATCTCGATCTCTACCGCACGGACAGCGGCAGCATCGACCCATTGAAGGCCATTGCCATCTGGGACGGCGGCCTGGCCATCTACGGCGGCGTCCTCACGGCGATCGTCGTGGTGTTCGTCTTCTGCCGCCGCAAGCAGATCCGCGTGGGCGCCATGCTGGATCTGGGCTGTATGGGGATGCTCATCGGCCAACTGGTGGGCCGCTGGGGCAACTTCATCAACCGGGAGGCCTTCGGCGCAGAGACAGCGCTCCCCTGGCGGATGCGCCTGTGGGAAAGCGCGGACCATTTTATCGAGGTCCATCCCACCTTTCTCTACGAGAGCCTGTGGAACCTCGTGGGCCTGCTGCTGATCCTGCTGGTGGTCGAGCGGCGGCGCAAATTCAAGGGCGAACAATTCCTGTTTTACCTGTTCTGGTACGGCCTGGGCCGCACCTGGATCGAAGGGCTGCGGGTAGACAGTCTGTATTTGTTTGACTGGACGCTGCTGGGTATGCCCATCCGCGTCTCCCAGCTGCTGTCCGTACTGCTGTGCGCCGGCGCGGGACTGGTGCTGGCGGTCAAGCTCTGGCGGCGGCGGGATGAACGCGACCTGCTGCGCGTCTATCGAGGAAGGGGGAGACGGTTCTGATGGCAATCATCATGGACGGCAAGGCGCTGGCGGAAAAGCTGCGCGCCGGAATCAAAGAGGAATGCGGCCGGCTGCCGCGGCGGCCCGCGCTGGCGGTGATTTTGGTGGGCGAAGACCCGGCGTCCCAGGTCTATGTGCGCAACAAGGAAAAGGACTGTACGGAATGTAATATCCGCAGCGAAGGCTACAGACTGGACGCCCACACTTCCGAGGACCAGCTTCTGGGGCTGATCGACGTGCTCAACAATAACGACCTGGTGGACGGTATCCTGGTGCAGCTGCCGCTCCCGGCGCAGATCGATCAGGAGAAAATCATCCACGCCATCCGGCCCGACAAGGACGTGGACGCGTTCCATCCCTTCAACGTGGGCAAGATCGTCACCGGGGAGGCGGGCTTCCTGCCCTGCACGCCCGCCGGCGTGATGGAGCTGCTGCGGGAATATGATATCTCCGCCTCCGGCAAGCGCTGCGTGGTGGTGGGCCGGAGCAATATCGTGGGCAAGCCCATGGCCCTGCTGCTCCTGCGGGAAAACGGCACGGTGACGGTCTGCCATTCCAAAACGGCGGACCTGGCGGAGGAAACGCGGCGCGCGGATATCCTCGTCTCCGCCGTGGGAAAACGGGGCGTCATCACCGGCGATATGGTCAAGGACGGCGCGGTGGTCATCGACGTGGCCATGAACCGGGACGAGGCGGGAAAGCTCTGCGGCGACTGTGTGTTCGATGAGGTGGCGGAAAAGGCGTCGTATATCACGCCCGTCCCCGGCGGCGTGGGACCCATGACCCGTCTGGTGCTGATGCAGAATACCCTTGCCGCAGCAAAGGCGCATCTGGTATAAGCTGCGGCAGGCACAACAGTAAAACAGAAAGTGTGACGGTATGAAAACATTTTCCGAAACCTGCTTTGAAACATTACACAAGACAGGCCCGTTTCGCTGGCCGGAGCAGTTGGAGCGGTCACCCGTTACGGATGCAGATATCCAAGCGGTGGAACGCAGTTGGGGTTACTGTCTCCCGGCGGAGTTCAAGGAATTTTTGAAGTCCTATATTCTCCCAGACCCGACCGTCGTCTATGGAAAATTCACCGGTGACTGGGCAGGCGGCGGCTGCTCCTGGTCGTATGAATTGAATCGTTATCTGACCTGGGAGGAGATCCCTG
>CANSLL010000171.1 GCA_947647695.1 uncultured Clostridia bacterium
ACCAGGAGATGTATAAATCCATGGTGCCCAACGCCACGGAATACTGGAACAAATTCTTTGAGATGATGCCCGGCGCAGAGAATTTCTGGAAGAGCTTTACGCCCAACGCAGGCGACTTCATCCCCAAGATGTGGAATTTCCAGATCCCCGGCATGGATGCGTACACCAAGGTGTTCGATTTCTGGAAGGGCATGGGCGACCCCGCGTCCTTTATGCGGGATTACCAGGAAAAGTACATGGACTTGATGCAGGATCTGTTCAAGGGCTTTTTGCCCGCGGGCACCGCTCAGTTCTTCGATAAGCCCATGGAGCTGCTGCAAACCTGCACGGACTTCTATCAGAGCGTGCTCTCGCCTTGGATGAAGATCGACGACACCATCATGCAGCGCATCGCCTCCGGCGATACCACCGCCTACATAGACTTCTTCCGCGATTTCAACAACCGGTACGAGGAGTCCTTCGGCAAGATCTTCAACATGATGGGCATGGGCCTGAACCGCGAGGCCACCACCGACCAGATGCACGCCATCGACGCCTACATTCAGATGCTCTTCGCCACCGCCGAAATGTCCGCGCTGATTCTCAACGCCTGCAAGGACAGCATGGCCGCCCTGGTGGAGCGTTACCAGAAGGACGTTCAGGAAGGCAAAATGATCACCACCTTCAACGAATTCTACAAGCTGTGGTACAACGTGACCGAGGACACCCTGTCCGCCCTGTTCAACACCGACGGCTTCTCCAAGGCCTTTGGCGAATTCTCGGACAAATACGCCCAGTACCTTATCGCCACCAACAAGCTGCAAGAACGGATGCTCGCATCGCTCCCGATCCCTACCAAGAAAGACATGGACAGCCTGTATCAAACGGTTTACGAGCTGCGTAAGACCGTCCGCGATCTGCGCCGTGAACTGGATGCGCTGAAAGAGACTAAGTAAGTATAAGATAGGAGTAGAGATCAATGAGCGATAATATCTTTGAGAAAAACCTGGAGCAGTTTTCCAATTTCCAGAACAACCTGCTGGACAGCGTGATGAAGTTCAGCGAGCAGTTTGATTACAACAAGACCATGGAGGAGATGACCGCCACTCAGGACAAGGTCATCAAGGGCCTGCGCATCCTGATGGACATGAAGCCCGAGGACGCCGCCTCCGACCTGACGGAAAAGGAAGAGGTGCTCCGCATCGGCAAAATGCGCCTGTATCACTACAAGCCCACCGTCACCTCCCGCAAGCTCGTCAAGGTCCCCATGCTGATCGCCTATGCCTTGGTCAACCGTCAGTATATGATGGACATCCAGCCCGACAGAAGCGTCATCAAGAGCTTCCTGGACGGCGGATTGGACGTGTACGTCATCGACTGGGGCTATCCCACGGGCGAGGATATGTACATGACCATGGACGATTACATCAACTGGTACATGGACGAGTGCGTGGACTACATCCGCAAGGCCAGCAAGCAGGATAAGATCAACCTGCTGGGCGTCTGCCAGGGCGGCACCTTCTCCACCATCTACACGGCGCTCCATCCCGACAAGATCAAGAACCTGGTCACCATGGTGGTGCCCATCGACTTCTCCGTGGACGACGCGCTGCTGTTCCGCTGGAGCAAGTACATGAACATCGACTCCCTGGTGGACGCTTACGGCGTGGTGCCCGGCGATGTGATGAACATCTCCTATCTGATCCTCAAGCCCCTGTCTCTGACGGTGGACAAATATGTGGGCATGACCAGCAAGATGGACGATCCCGAATATCTGACCAACTTCATGCGCATGGAGAAATGGGTCTTCGACAGCCCCGACCAGGCGGGTGAGACGCTGCGTCAGTTCATCAAGGATCTGTACCAGGGCAACAAGCTCATCAAGAACGAGCTGGAGATCGGCGGCCAGAAGGTCGATCTGAAAAACATCACCATGCCGTTGCTGTGCGCCTGTGCGGAGTACGACCACCTGGTCCCCCTGGACGCCAGCCGTCCGCTGATCGACGCCGTGGGCAGCACCGACAAGCAGTTCCTGTCCTTTGCCACTGGCCACATCGGCATGTAC
Source organism: uncultured Clostridia bacterium (assembly GCA_947647695.1). GTDB lineage: Bacteria > Bacillota > Clostridia > Oscillospirales > Oscillospiraceae > Pseudoscillospira. Next base: position 2,045 of record CANSLL010000171.1, read on the forward strand.
GTTTCTTCCCAGTCTCAGAAGACCATCGCGCCCCAGATCGTGGAGTGGGTCCGCGCGCGGTCCTGAGCGGGAACGCCTCCCTGTTGATTGCAAAAATGCCATACAAAGAAAAGCCGCTGTCCGATTCCTTCGGGCAGCGGCTTTTTTCTGCATATCAAAAAAGTGGCAAAGCCACTTTTTTTGAGGGGGATTTCGCTGCGCTCTGCGCCTCGGTTGTCTGCCTGCGGCAGACAATTCGACACTCGCTTCGCGCGTCGTCAGAAGAAACTCCGCTCAACTCCGCTTCCCGCTGGCGCGGAAAGCTGCGCACGCTCCGTTCCTTCTTCCTCTCCCCACGCGACCCGCTCCGCTGGGCTCGTGCGGGGAACCCCTTTTTTCTCCGACGCACATGTCGCCGGAGAAAACGATTCAAATTCTTTGCCGCCTGCGGGCGGCAAACTCCTGCGGAGGGCTTTTTCCGTTAATTGATCGGCTGCGTTTGCGCCATCGACGCGTCAGCGTCCCGTCCTGCTGCAAAAACGGTAGAGAATGACGGAAAACTCTGCGCGGGTTACGGTGCCGTTGGGGTTCAGGCGCTTCTGGGCGTCGCCGTTAAGGATGCCGTTGGCCAGCGCCCACGCCATGGCGTCCTGGCTGGAAGAGGATACCGCGCCGGCGTCCCGGAACCCGGTCAGATTCGCCTTGGGCGAGGTGTCCGCGCCCAGCAGAAACGCGCTGCGGTACAATACGGTTACCATCTCCTGGCGCGTCATCTGGCCGTTGGGGTTCCTGCCCGTGGCAAGGCCGTTTTTCATGGCCCAGGCGGTGGCCTCGGTCATATTGGCCGGGGAATTGCCAAAGACGCGGGCGAGCACCATCCACAGCTGCTGGTTGCTCACCGTACCGCCCGGCTGGAACGCGCCGTTGCCGGTGCCGTTCATGTAGCCCCGCTGTTTGGCCCAGGCGATTTCCCCGGCGGCCCAATGGCTTGTGGGGATATCGCGGAATACCTGCTCCGCGGCGGGGGCCCGGGGCGCGGCCTGGGCCGCGGCGGGCGCGGAGATTGCCGGCGCGGGCGCGGGCGTGCGGGTATCGGAGCTGCCGGTGGAGCTGCTGGAGGAGGAGTGGGAACCGCCGGAGCCGGAAGAGCTGGAGCCGGAGGAGATACGGGTAAACTCTGCCTCCACATCCACGCGGGAGGCGGGCATGGTGAAGGTATAGCGGTTTTCAGCGGTCTCACGGTAATCCACCGGGTCGCCCCAGCGGTCGGTGATCCACAGATCGCGCAGCCTGTAGCCGGAATCGGGGTAGGCCCGGATCGTGACCCTGACGCCCTCCGCCGCGGTGATTTTATCGGTGGTCAGATAGCCCCGGTCCGATTCCTCCAGATAGATGTTGTAGGTGTTCGCCGCTTCCTTCCATTGGGCGGTCAGGGTAACGTCTGCGGCGGGCATGGTGAAGGTGAGGTCCGCCTTGGCGCTGTCGGCAGTGGACAGGGTCAGACCGGCGGCGGTCCATTTTTCAAAGGTGTAGCCGCTGCGGCTGCCCGCGCGGACGGTGACGCTGGCGTCCTGGGCGTAGGTCCCCGCGCCGGTGGCGGCGGCGTAGCTGCCGGTCACCGTTACCTTGTACTGTGCCGCGGGGTCCGCGGGCTGGTTGGGTTCGTCCGGGTCCGTAGGCGGGTTTGTGCCGGGGTCCGTGGACTTCGGGGAGATTTTGACCGTGTAGGCCGTGGCTTTGCCTTCGTAGGTGATGGTCAGCGGCAGGCTTTCCGCGGGGTTGGCGGAGTTGAAGCCCGTGACCATGGCTGCCGTGACGGGAACGGTTTTCTTTGTCCTGTCGGACATGGACGCTTCTATGGTGAGACCGGTGACATCCAAGGGGTCGCCTACGGTGTATTCGGTTTTGTGGTTTGTGCTGTTGATTGTGATCGAGGACACGGTGGGTTGTTCCGTCTCGGGTGGGGTTACTGTCGCCGCTGATATGCTAATGATATATGAAACGGTTGCGCCCTCATAGGTTATCGTCAGCTCCTGCGCTTCGGCGGCACCCTCCGCATGAAAACCGGAAACCATATCCGCCGTGACGGCGATATGCTGCACGGACTGGTCGGACAGGGTCGCCTTGATTATAAGTTTGCTGACGTCCAGGGCATCGCCTACGGTGTATGCGGTTTTGTGATCGGTACTGCTGATTTCGATTTTGGTGACGTAAGGTTTCACTGGGACGATTACTTCTACGCGCTCTCCGGGGGCAGTATGGTTGCTGTCACCTTTGACGCGGACATAGTAAGTTCCCGCTGCAAGGCCGGTAATCTCCGTTCCCTGACACGCCACCGGCTGAGTAAAACTTTCATCGCGCGCGTACTCCATTGCTATGCTCACGCCGGTGATTTTGCCGTCATTCTTATCCTTTGTTGCAGGTACTGCGGCCAGCCCAGCCGGTGCGGCTGCCGCAGGCGCAGGCGCGATGGACCAGGAAATGGTTTTGTTTTCCGTATCTTCTGCATCTGCGCTTTTCCAGCAATATCCGGGTTTCAACTCTGCGACGGCTTCATAATCACCAGCATTCGTTGCACTTACCGTGCCGGACAACGTATATCCTTGGCCCACTTTTACGCCGGTTTGCGCCTCGCCATTATATACTAATCCAGATTCTGGAGAGGGAATATCAATAGCGGCCAACGTGCCGTCTGCAGTCAAAAACAGCGTGGCTTCACACTGGATTTCTGCGGTATTTTTTGTATATACAGCGGGGATCACCGCTTGGATTTTGTAAGAGTTATCTGTAAATGCA
>CANSLL010000172.1 GCA_947647695.1 uncultured Clostridia bacterium
AAATTTTGTAATAAGTGCCCGCCTTAATGATGTTGCTGTTGTAGACAACAAGCCACAGCTCAGGCAAATCCTTAAACAGACGCTGGAAGGAAATAAAGCTGCTGTTGGAAATCTGGAGCGCCACAGCGGCATGCTCCTTGTCGAACATGGGATAGAAAAGCAGATGGGCGTGGCTTCCCGACAGACTACCCTGGACGCTGTTGGCGGCGGTGCCGATGCTGACGACCGAGGCCCCTTTGAGATAAGCTGTCAGGTGCACGGCCTTCCACTGGCTCCAGTCCACGCCGGTGAGAGGGATTCGGAACGTTTGTGTGTCCGAGGGCACCGTGCCGGAGGTGATCAGCTTTGCCCCCGCCCTGTTGGACACTTGGTTGACTGTCGTTTGCAGCGCGGTCAGTGCGGTCTGATCCGCCTTGGCGTCCACGGCTGTGTCCAGCGCGTGGAGCGCCGCGTCGATCTTGGCGTTGTCGGCGTTGAAGTCCTGCATCATCACTCGATCGTGGAGCTGCCATTGGTTCAGTTGATAGTTGCTTGTTTGATTCATCACTAAAAATCCTCCTTCAAAAAATAAAACATGAACAAAACGTATGCAGGACAAAAATTGCCCTACACCTACGGTGCAGGGCAGGGGTTTTGTTGCACGGTTCCGTGCAACGCGAGCGTAAAAAATTTTTGTCCGGGACGCGTGAAAAACCAAAGAAAACGTGTTCCCATTTCCTGCCGGAAGCCGGGAGCACATCAACCTCTTTTCGGGAAATATACGCATACATCCGTGCCCACATCCACGGTGCTGGCCAGCTCCACCCGGGCGTCGTGGAGCGCGGCAAGGTGCTTGACGATGGCCAGGCCCAGGCCTGTGCCGCCGGTCGCCTTGCTGCGGCTCTTATCTACCCGGTAAAATCGCTCAAAGACCCGCTCCTGCTGCTCCTCCGGGATACCGATGCCGGTGTCCTGTACCCGAAGGTAGGGCCGTCCCTCCGCTATGCCGCAGGAGACCGTCACCTTGCCGCCGGGTTTGTTGTACCGGATGGCGTTGTCGCAGAGGTTGACGCACAGCTCGTCGATCCCGGCGCGGCTGCCCAGAACGGCGGCGTGCTCCCCTTTCAGCAGCAGCGTCACATACGCCCGCTGGGCATTGACGCCCAGACGCTCCACGCAGGCCGCGGCCACGTCCCGCAGGTCTACCTCTTCAAATTCTGCGGCGGTCTTTTCCCGCGCCGACGCGGCGTCTAACTTGGACAGCTGGAGGATATCGTTGACCAGATGGAGCAGACGGGACGATTCCCTGCGGATGCGCCCGGCAAAGCCCGCCACATCCTCCGGCTTGGCCATGCCCGTCTCGATCAGCTCGGCGTAGCCGGAAATGGAGGTCAGGGGCGTCTTCAGCTCGTGGCTGACATTGGCAGTGAACTCCTGGCGCATCTGCTCGTTTGTCCGGCGGATGGTGCGGTCGCGGACGATGGAGTCCACAAAGGGCCGCAGCTCCGGGTAGGGCACGTCCCGGCCGATGTCCTCTAAATTTTCGCCCATGTGGACGATGGGGCGCACCAGCTGCTTGGTCAGTACGACGCTGAGGATCATGCTCAGTGCCGCCACCACAAGGCAGCAGAGGAACAGCGCCGGAAAGGCGCTGCGGAACAGGGCAAAGCGGCCTGCTGCGTCTATCGACACGCGCAGCACGGCGCCGTCCTGCAACAGCAGCGCATAGTAATCCGTCTCCCGTCCTGTGGCCTCGGACACGCGCCGGGACGCGCCGCTGCCCTCTGCGAGGGCGCGCCGGACCTCGGGGCAGTCCAGGCGGTTGCCCGGCGGGACGCCGGGCAGGCTGTCGTATACCACCGCTCCATCCGGCTGAACGAGGGTGATACGCAGGGCGCTGCTGTCGTAATCCCGCAGCCGGGCGGGGTCGCTGCGTTCGCCGCAGGCGGCGGCGATGACCTCCGCGGAGATGCGCAAATCCTGTTCCGTCTGCCGCTGGAATACGCCGTGGAAGATCCAAAGGCAGACGATCAGGGTGATGAGCATACTGATCAGGCCTGTAAAAAGCAGGCGGCGTGCAATTTTCCCTTTCATGACGGATCGTCCCTGTTCTCTCCGCAGGCCAGCCGGTACCCCACCTTGCGCACTGTGTGGATATAATTTCCCGCCCTGCCCAATTTTTGGCGCAGGGTGCGGATGTGGATGTCCAGGGTGCGGCTCTCGCCGGAAAAGTCGGTGTTCCAGACGCGGAGCATCAGCGCTTCACGGGAGAGGACCTTGTCTGGATTTTCAATAAAGAAGCGCAGCAGCTCATATTCTTTATAGGCCAATTCCACCCCTTCGCCTGCCACGGTGACCCGGCGGGAAGCGCTGTCCATAACGATTTCGTGAAAGGACAGCTGCTCGGGCGGCCCGTCCGGCTGGGTGCGGCGCAGCACGGCCCGGATGCGGGAGACGAATTCCATCAAGCCGAAAGGCTTGGTGATGTAGCCGTCGGCGCCCTGGTCAAGGCATTTTACCACGTCCAGCTCGCCGTCCTTGGCCGAAACCATGACCACGGGGATGCTCCGGGTGTCCGGGCGGGTGCGGAGGATGCGGAGGATGTCAACGCCGCTCTGGTCGGGCAGCATGATGTCCAGGATGGCCAGCTCCGGCAACGCCTGGTCGCAGGCGGCGAAAAAGCTGGCGCCGTCACCAAAGCCCGCCGTCTCGAACCGGCTGTTGTTCAGGGCGTATTCCTCCAGCTCCCGGATGTTGGCGTCGTCTTCCACAATATAGATCAATCAGTCCACCTGACCTTTTTCCGTCTCCGGCAGCACATAGCGGCGGCCATATTTCTCATAGCGCCTGTCGAACTTGTCGTTGGCGTCGCGCATGGTGTTGACATATTCGTGCACATCGTAGCGGTCCTCGGCTACCTCGATCATGGCAATGGCGATGTTGCTGCAATGGTCGGCGATGCGCTCGTAATTGATCAGCATGTCCTGGAGCACGAAGCCCGCTTCAATGCCGCAGATGCCCTTTTGCAGCCGGCGGATGTGGCGGTCGCGCATACTGCGCACCAGATCGTCCACCACCTGCTCCAGCGGCTCGATTTTCGTTGCCTGATGGAGGTCGTTGTTCCCGAAGGCATACAGGGTGCGGTCCAGGATATCCTGGATGACGGATTCCAGCACTGCGATTTCCGACCAGGCCTCTTCGGACAGCGTCAGGTCCTTTTCGTGGATTTCCTTGGCGGAATCGTAAATATTGCAGGCATGGTCGCCGATGCGTTCAAAGTCGCCGATGGTGTGCAGCAGAACCGTGACCTCGTGGCTATCTTCGGCGCTTAGATCCCGCTCGGAGAGCTTGACCAGATAGGTGCCGATGCGGTCCTCGTAGGTGTCGACCACATGCTCGTTTTCCTGTACGCTGTCGGCGTATTTCTGATCCCATTTGTGCATCAGGTACATGGCTTGGAGCAGGTTGGAGCGCACAGCCTCGCCCATGTTGTTTGTCTGCATCCGGCTGTTCTGCACCGCCACGGCAGGCGTGACCAGCAGGCGCTCGTCCAGCATTTCCGTTTTTCCGGGGTTTTCCCGGTCGGGAATGGTGAGATAGGCCAGCTTTTCCAGTCCGCGGGCAAAGGGCAGCAGGGCGGCCGTTGCCACCAGGTTGAAGCAGGTGTGAATTATGGCGATCATAAACGGCGTGACCGGTTCGCTCATAAAGGAAAAATGGAGCAGCGCGTTCAACCCGTAAAACAGGGCCATGAACAGCAATGCGCCGATGATGTTGAAATAGAGATGTACGATTGCGGTACGCTGCGCGCTTTTGTTTGCGCCTACGGCGGAGAGCATGGCCGTTACGCAGGTGCCTATGTTCTGACCAAGAATAATGGGCAGCGCGCTGCCGCAGGTGACTGCGCCGGTCAGCGACAGAGCCTGAAGTACGCCCACGCCCGCGGCGGAGCTCTGGACCAGGGCGGTCAGCCCCGCGCCCACAAGGAGGCCCAGCAGGGGCATTTCAAATTTGACGAAAAGTTCCTGGAAGCCCGGCATGTCCGCCAGAGGCGCCATGGCGTTGGACATGGAGATCATGCCTGTCATCAGCAGGCAGAAGCCCAGCATGATGGTGCCCACGCCTTTCAGCCGGTCATTTTTCAGGAACATGTACAGAATGATGCCGGCAAAACCGAACAGGGGGGTAAAGCCTGTGGGTTTGAGGAGGTTGACAAAGAAGCCGTCGCCCTCCAAACCGGCCAGGCTGAGGATCCAGGCGGTAACGGTAGTACCCACGTTGCTGCCCATGATGACGCCCACGGCCTGGTGCAGTTCCATCAGGCCGCTGTTGACGAAGCCGACCATCATCACGGTGGTTGCAGAGGAGCTCTGCACAACTACGGTAGCGGTGAGGCCCAACATAAAACCTTTGATTGGGTTATCCGTCATTTTTGCGAGGATCATTTGCAGTCTATTGCCGGCCTGTTTTTCCAACGCCTTGCCCATGATATCCATACCGAACAGGAACATGGCAAGGCCGCCGAGCAAGGTGAATATATTAAATATACTCATCTTTTTCTGCCCCCATCTCTATATTTATTCAAAAAAATACATTTTCCATTGTAAAGCGAATATTGTAAAATCTACCACCATATTTTTGTAAAGTTTATGTAAAATCCCCCTGCGGGGCTTTTTTGCTCCCATTCCATGGGAGCACGGTGGGGGGTGTTCCGCGGCACGGAACCGGGCTTTTTTGTTTTTGTGCTCGGTTTGTGGGAGCACCCATATCGTCACATTGGTGTTGGCCTGTACCCCCGGGGGCTTCTCGCCCCCGGACCCCTC
>CANSLL010000173.1 GCA_947647695.1 uncultured Clostridia bacterium
GCTGTCTGCCGACAAGATCACGATCACAGAGGCAAATTAAGGATTGTTTTTTGCGCCCGGGGATGGTACAATACATAGAAAGACTGATAAAAAGGAGCGTGCGCAATCATGGGCGATACAAAAAAGGAGTATGTTGTCCGTCCTGAAGAGGCAGGCAGTATCAATATATCGGAAGATGTAGTCGCGGCCATCGCCGTGTCTGCGGCGCTGGAGGTAGACGGCGTGGGCGACCTGTCGGCCGGTTCCAGCAATCCGCTGAGCAAGAAAAACGGCGTCAAGGGGGTCAGGCTGACCATCGGGGACGGCAGCGTGATTGTCGATCTCCATATTATGGTCAAATATGGCCAGCCCATCCCGACGGTGGCTCAGAACGTGCAGGACGCTGTGGTCAACGCGGTGGAATCCATGACGGAGCTGAAGGTTTGCCAGGTTAACGTCCGCATCAGCGGCGTCACCTTCGGCAGCGAGTTGGCGTCCGGGCAATAAAGAAATACGCTGTGCGGGGCGGAGGACATCTCCGCCTCGCTGTTGTCCCTTGTACAAAAGAAAACGATAAGGATGGTTGAATATGACTCGTTCAACTGCAAGAGAACTTGCTGTCCGCTTATCCTATGAGCTCAGCTTCACTTCCCTGACGGCGGAGGAGCTGCTGGAGGAAACGCTGACCCGGGAGCATTTTGAAAGCCTTGTTGCAGAGGATGCCCTTTATGCGGAGCTGCCCAGCGAAAAACAGAAGCGATATATCCGCACATTGGTCTGCGGCGTGGCGGAGCACGGCGCGGAACTGGACTCTTATATTGAAAAATACGCCGTGGGCTGGAAGTTTGCGCGCATTCCTCTGGTGGCGTCTGCGGTGATGCGCGTATCTATGTACGAGCTGCTGTACATGCCGGAGATCCCCAATGGCGCAGCAATCAATGAAGCAGTGGAGATTGCCAAGAAATATGAGGACGAAAAGGTCGTCGCCTTTATGAACGGGATTCTTGGCAGCTTTGTGCGCCAGGAATGTGAGGCGTGACGGCGAATGGCGTTTTGTGTTGGATTTGACACCAGCAATTATACGACCTCAGCCGCCTGGATCGACGGCATGGAGGGGCGGAACGAAAGCCGCATTTTGGATGTGCCGGAAGGCGCCCTCGGTTTGCGGCAGAGCGACGCCCTTTTTTTGCATGTGCGCCGCCTTCCCGAGATCGTAGCGCGTCTTTTGGAAGGGCGCACCCTCCATCATGCGGCGGCCATTGCCGCCAGCAGCCGCCCGCGGACGGCAGAGGGATCGTATATGCCCTGTTTTTTAGCCGGAGTCTGTGAAGCAAAAAACCTTGCCAGCGCTTTGGGTGCAGAGTATATGGAGTTTTCCCATCAGCAGGGCCATCTGGCGGCTGCGGCTTGGTCCGCAGGACGTGAGGCGCTGCTGGACCACCCCTTCCTTGCCTGGCATCTCTCCGGCGGCACGACGGAGCTGCTCCATGTTGTACCGGAGGGTGCGGCGGTCCGGGCGGAAATCATCGGCGGCACGACGGATCTTTCCGCGGGCCAGCTGATCGACCGGACAGGGGTATTGCTGGGCCTGCCGTTCCCGGCGGGCAAATATGTGGACGAGCTGTATGATCAGGCTACATCCACTGCCAGTTACCGCGTCAAACTCAATGGCCTGTATTTTTCCCTTTCCGGCATTGAAAATCAAATCAAGGCCCTGGCGGAGCAGGGGGAGACGCTGGCGAACATTGCCCGCTATGCGGTGGATACCGTTGCCGGCGTGGTGCGCCGGGTCACGAACGCGGCAAAAAAGGCGTATCCCGGACTTCCCGTGTTGTGTTCCGGCGGCGTTGCATCCAATTCCGTATTACGGAGCATGCTCCAGGACTGCTGCTTTGCGCTGCCGGAATATTCCCGAGACAACGCCATGGGCATCGCAGTCCTGGCACGGCGGACAGTGGAAAGGAGGGAGCGGGAGCATGGCAGGTGAGGCAAAGGTTTTCAGCGTCACGGAGGTCAATCAGATCGTCAAGTCCATGCTGGACGGGGCCCCGGTGCTGAATCATATCTATGTGCGGGGCGAATTGTCGAATTACAAGATCTACGGGTCCGGCCACCACTATTTTACCTTGAAGGATCCTGAGGGCGTGCTGCGCTGCGTCATGTTCCGCTCCAACGCGTCAAAACTGCGCTTCCGCCCGGAAAACGGCATGAAGGTGATCCTTTGCGGCAGGGTCACGGTATTCCCGCGGGATGGGCAGTATCAGCTGTATTGCAGCTCCATCACACCTGAGGGCGTGGGCGACCTCTATGTCGCCTTTGAGCAGCTGAAGGCAAAGCTGTACCAGGAGGGGCTGTTCGATCCGGCTCATAAAAAACCTCTGCCGCCTTATCCAGAACGAATCGCCGTCATCACCTCCGGTTCCGGGGCGGCGGTACATGATATGATCCGCATCCTGGGCAAGCGGTATCCCATCTGTCAGGTCGTGGTGCTGCCAGTGCGCGTCCAGGGCGCGGAGGCCCCGCCGGAGATCGTGGGCGCGCTGCGCTATGCCAACCGCTGGCGCGTAGCCGATCTCATCATCACGGGCCGCGGCGGCGGGTCCATGGAGGACCTGTGGGCATTCAACGATGAACGCGTGGCACGGGCCATTTACGAATCCGAGCTGCCGGTCATTTCGGCCGTGGGGCATGAACCGGATGTGACCATTGCCGATTATGTGGCGGACGTGCGGGCGTCTACACCTTCAAATGCCGCCGAGCTGGCGGTGCCGGAGCTCCTGGAGTTAGAGGCAACGCTGTCTTCAACACAAAATTTCCTGGTCAGCCGCATGACGGACCGGCTGGCCAGGCAGCGCCAGCTTTTGCAGAAGCTGGCCGCCAACCGGGTGATGCAGGACCCCATGGTCCAGGTCCAAGAGAAACGCATGGCGCTGGATCACGTCCATCAGCAGCTGACGCGGGTGGCCGAAGCATCCCTGGCCGGACGGCGGGAGCAGTTTGCGGCGTTGGCTGCGGCGCTGGATGCGCTGAGTCCGCTCAAGGTGTTGGGCCGCGGCTATGCCATGGCGCGGGACGCTCAGGGCGTCATTTTGAAGGATGCGGAAAGCGTCCGCCCCGGCGATGGGGTCACCGTGACCTTGAGCCGCGGCGTATTGGATTGCACCGTAGACGGCGTACGGCCGGAATAAGGAAGGAGGAACCATCATGGCGGAAAAAAAGTTGAGTTTTGAGCAGTCGATCGACCGCCTGCAAGAGATCGTCGGCGCTTTGGAGCGCGGCGACGTGCCCCTGGCCGACGGATTGAAGCTGTTTGAAGAAGGAACAAAGCTGATCTCCAGCTGTACAGTCATGCTGGACAAGGCGGAGCAGAAGGTGGTCAAGCTCGTTAAGAGCGCGGACGGGTCTCCGCGGGAGGAACCGTTTTTGTCTGCGGAGGAGGAAGGCTGAACATGGAGCAGCTGTTTCAGCAGCGGAGCGAAGCGTACCGTGAAGCCATCGAGGCGTATCTGTCCGGCCAGTTTTGCGAAAGTACCCCCTGGGGCGTGCTCCACGACGCCATGCGCTATAGTCTTTTAGCGGGCGGAAAACGCGTCCGTCCCATGCTTTCCCTGGAGTTCTGCCGCCTGCACGGGGGACAGTGGCAAAAGGCGCTGCCCCTGGGCTGCGCTTTGGAAATGGTGCATACTTATTCGCTGATCCACGACGATCTGCCCTGTATGGACAACGATGATCTCCGCCGGGGCAAGGCGACCAATCACAAGGTCTACGGCGAGACCATGGCGGTCCTGGCCGGAGACGGCCTGCAAAGCGCCGCTTTTTCCTTGATCGCTGCTGCGCCGGAGTTGACGGCGGACCAGCGCATCGAGGCTGTGGCCGTTTTAGCGGAGGCGTGTGGCCCGGAGGGGATGGCGGCAGGCCAGGTGCTGGACCTGACGCCCCACGGCAGCGAAAAGGAACTGCTGCTGCTCCACAGGCTGAAGACCGGCGCCATGATCGCCGGTGCGGCGGAGCTGGGCTGCATCGCGGCGGACGCCTCCGCAGCGGCGCGCCGTCAGGCACGGCAGTATGCGTTACAGCTGGGCCTGGCGTTCCAGGTGTATGACGACGTGCTGGATGTGACCGGAAGCGAAGCGGAGCTGGGCAAATCCACCGGCTCGGACCGGGAGGAAGGGAAGTTTACCTTTGTGAACTTGCTGGGCGTCGACGGCGCGCTGGATTATGCACGGCGTTGTACGGAAGAAGCGAAGGCCGCTTTAGACGGCATGGCGGATACGCAGTTTTTGCGGGAGCTGGCAGACCGCTTGATCCGGCGGAGGAATTGAAACGGGACGGCAGCCCGTCTGGAGCCGCCTCCGGGCGTGGGATAATTGTGAACAAGATGTAAAAAATAGAAAATCCGATGAATAAATCTTGCATATTTTCAAAAATCTGATAAAATATAAAATTGCTAAACAGCGGCGCAGTATCCTAGTCAGTTCAACCGTTTACCAGGAAGGGCCTAAAAATCCTTTGAAGGGCATATCGATGAAGTCCCTGGTGTTTGCTTCTTACGCCCAGTTTGGGGTGGATGCTGGGGGTTAAGGTTTGGGGGCGGCTTGCAACGGCATGCAAGTTCGACCCTCTTTCCGTGGAGACCTGTTCTTGTGATGGGCCAGAGGAACCCGTGTTTGCGGGCTCTGCGATCCGTTACGAAGCAGGATTAAACCTGCAATGTGGTGCACAAGGGAGCGTTTCTTTGTTCCCCTATCGCTATGTGCAGAGTAGCCTG
>CANSLL010000174.1 GCA_947647695.1 uncultured Clostridia bacterium
GATATTCCCCGTCTCATAGGCTGTCCGGGTGTCCTTGACCATCTGATAGGGCATGAACACATACGAGCGGATCTGACTGCCCCATTCGATCTTCATCTGGACACCCTTGATGTCCGAGACTTTTTCCGCGTGCTGCTGGGCCTTCAGCTCCATGAGCTTGGCCCGGAGCATTTTCATGCAGTTGTCCTTATTTTGGAACTGGCTGCGCTCCTGCTGGGACGAGACCACAATGCCCGTGGGCTTGTGGATCAGGCGTACCGCCGAGGAGGTCTTGTTGACGTGCTGGCCGCCCGCGCCGGAGGAGCGAAAAACCTGCATCTCGATGTCCTCTTCCCGGATTTCGATGGAGTTGTCGTCCTCCATCTCCGGCATAACTTCTACTGCCGCAAAGGACGTCTGACGGCGAGCGTTGGCGTCAAAGGGGGATACGCGCACCAGGCGGTGCACGCCGTTCTCGCTTTTCAGATAACCGTAGGCGTTTTCCCCCTCGATGGAAATAGCCGCGGATTTGATGCCTGCCTCGTCGCCGTCTTCATAATCAAGGATCTTATAGGTAAAACCGTGGCGTTCGGTCCAGCGGGTATACATCCGGTACAGCATCTGGGTCCAGTCCTGGGCCTCGGTGCCGCCCGCACCGGAGTGGAGCGTCAGGATCGCGTTATTCCCGTCGTATTCCCCGGAAAGCAGCGTCGCCAGACGCCGGTCCGCGATCTCCCCCTCTAACTTCCCATAAGCCGCGGTCAGTTCCTCCAGCAAGCTCTCGTCTTCCTCCTCCATGGCCATCTCACACAGCGCCATGGCGTCGTCCCAATCGGCGCAAAGATGATCAAAGGCGTGGAGCTTGTTTTCCAGACGCTTGATGCGCTGGGCCACGCGCTGGGAATGCTCCATATCGTTCCAGAAGCCGTCCTGAGCGCTCTCCTCCTGGAGCTGGCCGAACTCCGCCCGGGCGCCGTCGATATCCAGCGCCGCGTGCAGCTCCTCCAGGGTAGGCTTCTGGGCCAGCAGCTTCTGCTTGTATTCTTCGTATTGGATCATGCTCATAAGGAATCGATCTCCTACACTTTGATAAAATCATTTTTTCATACAGACGCAGTATATTATAGCCGATTTCCCCCCTTCTGTAAAGCAATTTTCCGCGAAAAGCCGCAAATCATTTTCCACCTTCCCTTTCACAGCGGCGGTGGAAAAACAGCGGTGCAAAAAAGCGGTCCGCGGGCAAAACGATGGCGCGTCCTTTCCCGAACCGGACCATCTGTCTAAAAATTTTGTTTTTGCTTCGTCCATTTTTTCACAATTCCACCTGTGACGGACACTTTATCCCCCGTGTGGAGTCGTTCGGCGGATAGCTGCCAAAAATGGCCGTTCCCCCTTGCAATTTACCACTTTATCGCGTAAAATAATTTCAAATTGATCCCCGCGGCCTGCCCTCTGTTCTTTTTTCGGCACGCCTCACATACGCTGAAAGGACGAGGCTATCGGCGGCGGGATATGAGCGGAAAGAAGGAATCGAATCAGTATGGATCAGTTTATCGACATTATCAACTGGATCGACGGCGCGATCTGGGGCATTCCCCTGTGCGTGCTCATCATCGGCTGCGGCATCTGGCTGACGCTGCGCGTCCGCTGTTTGCAGGTACGTCATCTGGGCCGGGCACTGCGCTATATGGTCAAAAACGAAGCCAACGGCGAAGGCGAGGTCACCAGCTTCGGCGCACTGTGTACGGCCCTGTCCGCCACCATCGGCACGGGCAACATCGTGGGCGTGGCCACGGCCATTGCCGCAGGCGGTCCCGGCGCGCTGCTGTGGATGGAGATCGCCGCGTTCTTCGGTATGGCGACAAAATATTCCGAGGGCCTCCTGGCCATCAAATACCGCACCATCGACGGAGAGGGCCACGTCTTAGGCGGCCCGTTCTACTACATCGAACGCGGCATGGGCAAGAACTGGAAGTGGCTGGCAAAGCTCTTCGCTTTCTTCGGCGCGACCGCCGGATTGCTGGGCATCGGTACCATCACTCAGATCAACGGTATCACCTCCGCCGCCCAGAACTTCTTTGACCCGAATCTCCAGCACATCGTGTTCACCATCGGTCAGGGCGACAACCAGGCCGCCATCACCGTCACCACCATCATTGCCGGATTGCTGGTCACCTTGGCGGTGGCCTTGGTCGTCATCGGCGGCATTAAGCGCATCGCCAGCGTCTCCCAGATCATTGTGCCCTTTATGGCCATTATGTATGTCGCTTTCGCGCTGCTCCTCCTGCTGTGCAACCTGACCGCGATCCCCGAGGCCGTTGTGACCATCGTCACCTCCGCCTTTGCACCCCAGGCCGTCCTCGGCGGCGCCATCGGCGCGACGATCAAGGACGCCATCCAGAACGGCGTGGCCCGCGGTATTTTCTCCAACGAAGCCGGTCTTGGTTCCGCTCCCATTGCTGCGGCGGCCGCCCAGACGAAGGAGCCGGTACGCCAGGGCCTCGTGACCATGACGGGCACGTTTATCGACACCATCATCGTATGTACCATGACGGGTCTGTCCATTGTCATCACGGAATCGTGGGTACCGGAGCTGGGCCTCAAGGGCGTCCAGATCACCACCCGCGCTTTCCAGACAGGTCTTCCTTTCCCCTCCCAGGTCTCCGCATTTGTCCTGATGCTGTGCCTGATCTTCTTCGCCTTTACTACCATCCTTGGCTGGGACTACTACGGCGAGCGCTGCCTGGAATACTTCACCAACGGCAGCAAGGGCGCGGTCAAGTGCTACCGTTGGCTGTACATCGCCGCCGTGTTTATCGGCCCGTACCTGACGGTCGCCGTAGTCTGGACCATCGCAGATATCTTCAACGCCCTGATGGCGCTGCCGAACATCATCGCCCTGCTGGCCCTCTCCGGCATCGTCGCCAAGGAAACCAAGGCGTATTTCGACAAGGACCGCCAGCGCAAGCTGCTTCACAACCGGCACTGAGTACGGCCCCTTCGATACACGTTGACGCGCTTACGCGCACAGTCCACCAACTTACGCAAAAAAGCAGGACAGCTTTGGCTGTCCTGCTTTTTGTATCCAATCAAACGGAATTCTCCAGGCTGCCCCATCCAAGGCAGGGGCCGGCGATCCCCATCCTGTCCCCTTTCAGCGCATGAGACGCTTTCCGCCCCGGGGACGGCCGCTCATCCAGACGCGGACCCCCTGCAAGCCAAAAATGACGCCGCCGCCGATCAGAAACGCCGGGAGATGGAACGTCTCCCACGACAAGGCCGGGCGGGGCACGTCCAGAGTCGTCGGACCGAGGACCACGGAATAGAGGGAACCGAGCATCAGACCGATGATCAGGAAAATCATTTGGGAACGGTATTTTTCCAGCAGATACCGCAGCAGGCGGATCACCAGCACTACGCCGCAGCAAACGCCCAATCCAAAGGCGATGACCACCGGCAAAGCCGTCCAGTCAAAGCCCATGATCTGGCGCGCCGCAGTGATCACCGGCAGATACAGCCCCATGATCAGCAGCAGCGTCGAGCCGGAGATTCCCGGCAGCACCATGGCGGAGATCGAAACGATGCCGCCCAGGAACACATACAAAAGGCCCGCGGCCCCCTGTCCGCCCATGCCGCCGGAGGCAGGATTGACCGACGAAACCACCGCAACAAAGGCAATGCCCAAAACAGTAAAGATCAGCCCGTACCAGCGCCCGTAGATGACCTCCCGTTCCTCATGGATCACCAGAGGGACCGCAAAGAGAATAAAGCCGATGAACAGCGAACTGACGATATAGATGTGACTTTCAAACACCTCCGTCAGCACCACGATGGCAAGGGCCATTCCCACCGCCCAGCCAACGCCCAACTGGAGCAGGAATTTCAGCGCGTCCATCCGCACCGCGCCCCTGCCGTGGATCAGATCGTCCAGAGCAGAGATGAACCGGTCGTAAAAGCCCAGCAAAAAAGCGATGGTGCCGCCGGAGACGCCGGGCACACTGTCCGCAAGCGCCATGCATAGCCCCCGCACCGCATTGACAAAAATCAAAGTGGAACTTCCTCCTATCCTATGTGTAGCTATTGTTTCGGATATTACAATTCGTTATCGCACAATCCCGTATCGCCGGAGCAGCCGCTTTTTTCCGGGACGCTGAAAAATCGCTTCAGCCATCCCCATCTTCTCCGGCGCCGTCCAGCGCCGCAAGACTTTCCCGGGCCGCGGCGCTTCCCTTTGCCGCCGCCTGTTCCCAGAGGTGAACGGCCATCCCCTTGTCCCGTGGCAGGCCGTCGCCGTAGTAATGGCACACGCCGTAATAGTACAGGGCATCGGCGTTGCCCAGCTCCGACGCTTTTTGCCAGAGCTGGAGGGCAAACTTGAGATTTCTGTCCCGCCCGCGGCCATAGTAGTACCCTTCCCCAAGACGGGCCATCAGGGCGCTGTCGTCCCCGGCCAGGGCCGCCGCCACGACCTTTTGATCCTGTTTCCCTGCCATGGCGCGCCCCTCCCGTTTCCTGTGTTTCTTTTCCGGCCAAACGGCCAGGATACAGCCGCTTGCGTTTGATTGTACCACAATCCCCCTCTATTTGCAAGGCGGACGGGACGGAATGGGCTTTTTCTGATCTGTTGTCTCGCCAGGATCCTTCTGTAATTTCACCAGCCGTCCCTTGTATCATACCGGAAGCCATGATACAATCAAGCTGTCAAATGCTGTTCACCGGAGGGCTTATGTTGATCGAATTGAGCGCGTATTTCTTA
>CANSLL010000175.1 GCA_947647695.1 uncultured Clostridia bacterium
ACGACGGCCAGCGTACCTTATACCGGATCACGCGGGAGACCGTGGCGGTCGGCAAGGCAAATCATGAATTTCCTGATTTGCCCGATGATCAGTTTACGGAGATGATCGTCCGCTTTGCCCGTTCCATCATTTACGATTGGTGCTTGTACAATGGACAGTTCGACCTCGAGACGGAAGCCCATCAGTATTTTACCACGCTCCTTGACAGCTTTGCGGCGCTGGAGCGGCAGCAGTCTGCCAACGAAAACCCCTGATTCTTCCATGAGCCTGTCTTCTAAAAAGCCTGCCGGAGGGCAGGCTTTTTTTGTGGGCACAGCCGGTCGAATGGATGCTCCATTCGACCGGCTGTGTGGGATGGGGGGGGTATTTTCATGGGTACAGTGTGCGAAGGGAAGCAGGTGCAGCTCGATCACACGGGCATGACGCAAAGATCATTCGCCACGGTCAGCGCTGCCTCTGTTTTTTGCAGGACTTCCTCCGCGGTCACGCCGGGGGCCGTCTCAGTCAGGAGCAGACCTTTTTCCGTCACTTTTATGACGGAAAGCTCTGTTACGATCCAATCCACGACCTTCTGACCCGTCAGAGGGAAGGTGCATTTTTTCAGGATCTTGGGCGATCCGTCCCTGGCGCAATGCTCCGTGGCAACGATGACCTTTTTTGCACCGGCCACCAGATCCATGGCGCCGCCCATACCGGCCATCTTGCCGCCGGGGACGACCCAGTTGGCCAGATTGCCCTCCTGATCGACCTGCATGGCGCCCAGGACCGTATAGGCCAGATGCCCGCCGCGGATCAGGCCGAAGGAGGTGGCGCTGTTGAAACAGCAGCCGCCGGGCAGGATCGTGCAGTATTTGTCGCCGGCGTCTTTGAAAAACGGATCGACGGCGTCCGGTTCTGCCGGAGGTCCTCCGCCGATGATGCCGTTTTCCGCTTCCAGCCAGACCTCCACGCCTTCCGGCAGGAAGCGCGGGACGATGGTGGGGATGCCGACCCCCAGATTGGCCAGCTCGCCGTCCCGGAAAAACAGCGCGACGCGCTTTGCGATCAATTCCTTTTTCGTCAGTTCAGCCATAGCTTACACCTCCTGTACAAGATAGTCGACAACGGGACCGGGGACCATGACCGCGTCGGGGTCGATCGCGCCCTTTGGAAGGATGGGCGTTGCGACGGACGCGATGACCGTCTCGCCGGCAAAGCACATGGTGTCGCAGAAATTCCTCTGGGTGCGTCGGAATACCAGATTGCCCGCCTCGTCCGCCGCATAGGCCTGAACGATGGTCACATCCGCTTTCAGGGGGGTATGGTACAGGTAGTCTCTGTCGTTCAGATGCAGGCGGGTCCCGTAGCCCTGCTCTTCGATGTATGTACCAAGGCCAGTGGGCGTCAGGACGCCGCCGAGGCCGAAGCCGCCTGCGCGGATGCGTTCGATCAGCGTTCCCTGGGGATTCAGCTCCAGTTCGATCTTCTTTTCCTCCACCATGGCAGGCAGCTCGCCCAGGTAGCCGCACCAGGTTAGGATGACCTTTTTCACCAGGCCGGAATAGACCAGGCGGCCCAGGGCAGAATTCGGGTTGCCGCAGTCGTTGTTGATGATGGTCAGATCCTTCTTTCCCTGACGGAGGATCTCGTCGACGATCCCCTCCGGCGTGCCGATGGCGTAAAAGCCGCCAACCATGATGGTGTCGCCGTCATGGATCATGGAAACAGCCTGTTCCACAGAAATTTTTTTCTCCATTTGCGTGTCACATCCTTCTAAAAAATTCAGTTGATGCGTGTCAAACCGGCCAGAACACCACGACGATGCCGATGATCACGCCCGAGACGATCAGCAAGGGCGTCAGATAACCCATGATGTCCTTGGCCCGCAGATTGGCCACGGCCAGCAGCGGCAGCGCCCAGAAAGGCTGGATCAGATTGGTCCAGTTATCGCCGTAGGCGCATGCCATCGCCACGCGGGCGTAATCCGCGCCGATATTGGACGCGGCGTTGATCATAATGGGGCCTTGAACGGACCACTGGCTGCCGCCGGAGGGGATAAACAGATTGATGATACCGGCGGAGATGAAGGTCCACAGGGGCAGCGTCTTTGCCGTGGAGATCGAGACGAAGGCGTTGGCGAATACCTCCGCCAGACCGGTGGTCAGCATCATGCCCTGGATACCGGCGTACAGGGGGAACTGCATGATGACGCCGCCTGCGGTGGCCGCGCCCTCCATACAGTTTTTCACATATCGGATGGGGGTGGGCGTGAGCAGGATACCGAGGATCATGAAGATCAGATTGGTGGCGTCGATCGTCAGGGAGCCGCCTTGGACAAAATAGATTACCGTATAGATTCCAAGCCCCGCGCCGACGATCAGGTTGAAAATGTAGTTGTTTTCCATCCACGCATTGGGAGAAAGGCCCTTGAGGGAGACCTTTTCCGGGGCGGCCTCCTCCGCCAACATGGATGTGTCGATCTCAAGGATCTTTTCCCCGTCCCTGGGCGCCATGGCGCGCATCATCAGCGGCACGACGATCAGGCCCAAAAGCACGGATAAAAACAGGTTCCAGGGAGCTAGCATGGTCTGGGAGACGGGGATCAAGCCGCCGATCTGGGCCTCCATAAAGTTTCCCGGCGTGGCGATCAGCAGGGAGACGCTGCCGGTAAAGCCCATCTGGAAGACTAAAAAACCGGCGTAGGCGGAGGCGACCAGCAGGGGGTAATGGATTCCCGGCAGCTTCCGCGCCAGTTTTTTGGCAATGAACGCGCCCATGATCAGACCCGCAGCCCAGCAGATCCAGCAGCAGATGGCGGAAACGAACGCTGTGAAAAAGTATGCCTGTCTTGGGTTGTGGACAGCGCCGGTCAGTGTCCCCAAAACCTTTTCCACGGCGGCTGTTTTTGCGAAGGCATAGCCAAACACCATGATCGTGGCCATCTCCGCGGTAAACGCCAGCAGCTTCCAAACGCCGCCGCCCCAGGCCATCAGGACGTCCATCGGCCCGGACGGCGTCAACAGCAGCGCCAGGATATAGCAAACGATACTCAGGACGCATGCGAACAAAAATGCGTCAGGCAGGAAGCGGTCGACCATTTTTGTGCAGCCTTTTGTAAATGCGCGCAGCATAAATCAAACACCTCTTTCAAATAAAATGATAAAGATCCTGCTCTCTATGGGCCTGCGGCTTACAGGCCGCAGGCAAACGGGGGATACGCGCGCGGCCCTTCTGTTTCTGTGGTTTACGGTGGACGCAGCATCCCGGCGGAATGCCGCCGCGCCGCCCGTAAAACGCCTTTTTGCTTATTGGGCTGCTTCAATCCAGACGGCGTCGCCCTGGGCCATACCGGAGCAGATGGCGCAGACGCCGTTTTTCTTTCCGGTGCGGCGCAGCTCGTAGATCATGGTCATCAAAATGCGCGCGCCGGTAGCGCCGATGGGATGGCCCACCGCGATGGCGGAGCCGTTGGGATTGACCTTTTCGTCCATGGTCCGATCGTCCATGCCCAGGATACATTTTCCGCTGACCAGGGGAACGGCGGCAAACGCCTCGTTGATCTCGATGATATCCATATCGTCCAATGTTTTCCCCGTTTTCTCCAACAGTTTTTGGATGGCAAGGCCCGGGACGGTGGAGATGTATCTGGACTCCCGCGCCACCTGGGCGTAGCCCTTGATGACCGCCAGAATCGGAGCGTGCAGCGCCTCGGCCTTTTCCCGGCTCATTACAACGACCGCGGATGCGCCGTCGTTGGTGCCGGGGGCGTTGCCGGCGGTGACGGAGCCGTCGGGGATGAACAGCGGCGGAAGGGCTGCCAGTCCTTCCATCGTCGTACCGGGACGCGGTGCCTCGTCCTTGTCTACGGTCATCGTTCCCTTTTTGCCCTTGATGGTGATGGGAAAGCGCTCTTCTGCAAACTTCCCGGCCTGTTCCGCCGCCGCCCAGCGCTGCTGGCTACGGAGGGCCCAGGCGTCCTGCATCTGGCGGGTGATGCCGTATTCACCGGCCACCTGGCCGCCGATGACCGCCATATGCACGTCGTTTTCCGGGCACCACAGGCCGTCGTTGACCATGGCGTCCTTCATCTTTACGTCGTTCATCCGGGCGCCCCAGCGCATATTGGACGTTACATAGGGGATATTGCTCATGCTCTCCATGCCGCCGGCGACCACGATCTCAGCGTCGCCGGCTTTGATCACCTGCGCGCCCAGCACGACCGCCTTCAGCGCGGAGCCGCAGACCTTGTTGATGGTCAGACAGGGTACCTCGTGGGGGATGCCGCCCTTGATCGCGGCCTGACGGGCGGGGATCTGTCCCTGACCGGCGGGGACGACCATGCCCATGATGACCTCGTCGATCATGCCGCCGGTGATGCCCGCGCGGCTGACGGCCTCTCTGATGGCGCATCCGCCCAAGTCCACCGCCTTGAGCGTTTTTAGTGCGCCGCCGAATTTGCCGAAGGGCGTTCTTGCGGCGCTGACGATCACAGCTTCTTTCATTTCATACGCTCCTTTCCGCCGTCTGCTTTGGACGGCAGCGAAGCGGTTATACAATAACCGCTGGTTAGTTACTTAATTCGTTGACTCGAGTCAGTATCTAAAGTTAATATACGGCAGAGGGAACGGTTTGTCAATCTATTTTTCTCATTTTTTTGTTTTTTGTGAGGGGGGATTTTGAAAAAGTGATAAACTCATTTAGAGCAACAATGAATGTTAGTATATTC
>CANSLL010000176.1 GCA_947647695.1 uncultured Clostridia bacterium
ACTCTTCCTTTTCCAACACCTCGTTCAGATACGGCAGCAGCAGCACCTTTGCCTTTTGGACGCTGCGGTCGGACATAAAGCTGCTCTGGCCGATCCCAAAATTGACATCGCCGCAGGAAAAAGGCTTGAAATCTGTATAAAACACCTCTTTCGCACTCTTCCCCTCCAAGGATGCGCCAGCCTCAAACATCTCGGAGGAATACTTTTCGATGTCGATCTCCGCGATCTGAGCCAAAGCCTGGGCCGCGGCCTGGTCCATAAGCGTACACGTCGGCGACCGGAACGCCAGCGTGTCCGACAGGATCGCCGAACACATCAGACCCGCCATTTCCTTGGGAATCCGCACGCCGTTTTCCTGATACATCTGATGGATGATCGTCGATGTACAACCCACAGGCTGGGCGCGGAAATACACCGGTCCCGCCGTTTGCAGGCCGCTGCCCAAACGGTGGTGGTCGATGACCTCCAGCACCTCGGCCTCCACCAGTCCCTCCACCGCTTGGCCGATCTCATTGTGATCCACCAGTACCAGCTGCTTCTTTTGCAAATCCATGATGTTCCGGCGGGATACCATACCGTAATAGCGGCCATCCATATCCAGCACCGGGAAATAACGGTGGCGTACCTTGACCATGACCTTCTGCACGTCTTCTACCAGCGCTTTCAGGTCAAAGGCCAACAGACTCCCCCGAGTCATAAAATAGGACACCGGCGCACTCTGGCTGACAAGCCGCGCCGTCGTGTAAGAATCGTGGGGCGTGGCAATGACTGTGGTCCCATGGTTCCGGGCCATATGTTGGATGTGCTGGGGAACGGTTGCGTCTGCCGTCACGATCATACAACCCGCGCCCAGCTCAATGGCCATGATCTGAGAGTCCAGCCGGCTGCTCACAATGACCGTATCGCCCTTTTCGATCACGCTGGCCATGGTGGCTGCACTGCCCGCCGCTACGGCAATCTTGCCGTCGCTGACGCTTTCATGCAGATTACCCACCACCAGCGCGCCGTCCAACGTATGCACCATGCTCTCATACGTCGTGCGCGCCCGTGCCATGGTGTGCGCGTCGAAGGCGTCCATATACGCCTTTGCCACGTCTGTCATGGTGATCAGGCCCTGCAAGCGCCGGTCCTCATCCACAATCGCCAAAGTGTTGGCATCCGTATCGCGCATCAGGTTCCAGGCATCCTTCATCGACATATCACCGCTGACGCCGTCCACCTTGCGCACCGTCAGGTCCTCCACCTGGGGGCGCACACTGTGGCACAAAGGCGGCGCGCTGACGCCGAAATAATCCAAAACGAATTTTGTCTCACTGCTCGGCTCCCCGGCCCGCCGCGCCTCATATGTCCGCTGCGGATCAATCTTATTTTTCAGGTACGCATACGCGATTGCCGAACAAATACTATCTGTATCCGGGTTCCGGTGCCCGATCACTAAAATATTTTTGCGTGTTTGCGCTGTGTTCTCCGCCATATCCTTCCCCTTCTCTTTGCCGCCGCACCCCTACTCCTTTTTTGTGTCTAAACGCGGCGCAAAATCAAAATCTTATTTTTTTATTTTACACCTCAGTTTCCCAAAGTGCAACGGGAAAAGGGAAATTTTCTACAAATTTTTTCTGATATATCCGCAATTTTTTATGTAAAAAGCCTGGAACGATTCTAACGCAGCGCCCGCGCCCTCTCTGCTGCCGTTCTGCCGTGAACCGCAATAAAATTTGCACTTTTTTCAAAAGTAAGGTATAATGCTTCCCGATATCAACACAAAGCGTGGGAGGTTTTTTTCATGTCCAAATCAAAAAAGAGGAAAAAGCAAACTGTCGTGACAGCAGAGCAGCGGGAAGAACAGCGCCGGCAGAAAGCGGAGCTGCAGTCCAAGCAAAACCGGCGGGTCATGCTCCTTTTGGCCGGTATCGTCCTGTGCGTCGTGATCTCCATTGCTTGCATCGCCGCTGCGATGACATCCAAGCCTGTGGTCTACACCGCCGGACAGTATGCCCAGCTGGAAAACGGCATGTCCTATGAAGCGGTCGTCGAGCTGATGGGCAGCAAAGGCAGCGTCATTTCCGGCGGCGGCCAGGACGGCGAGGGCGTACAGACATACCTCTGGGCCAACGAGGACAACAGCCATATCTCCGTCACCTTCGTGGACGGTGAAGTGAAGGCTTTCAGCCAGAAAAATCTGCCTGCTGAGGACTGATCCGGCTTTGTTCTCTCACAAGCGGCGGCGCCAATGACGGCCCTTCGCCAGGGGAGAGACGCCTGTCCCCCTGGCGCGCAGGGGCAGTTTGCGGGTCCCTGTGGGAAGGGAGCATACAGTTGACATAAATATCGCCCCGCCTTCGGGCGGGGCGATCAACGTTGGCTGATCAGCCAATCTTCTTTTTGATAGATCAGGTCATCCACATCTTCATCGCTCTGATCTTCCGTCTCTACATAGCTGGGTATCATATTCTGTTCCTCCGTTTCGTCAATTGCAATACTGATCCAGTATATGCGCCGGAGGGTGAAAAATGTGTCGCAACGGGACAGGCCGGCAAAAAAAGTTTTTATTGTCTGAACACATACGTCTCAATGGCGCGGGCAACGCCGTCCTCGTCGTTCGACGCCGTGATCGCGTCCGCATGACGCTTGACGATCTCCTCGGCGTTCGCCATAGCCACGCCAAGACCCGCCCGCAGGACCATATCCAGATCGTTCTCGCTGTCGCCCACGGCCATGATCTCCTCGGGTTCTATGCCGAGCTGCGCGCCGAGGGCCAGCAGCGCCTTGCCCTTGCCCACGCCGCTGCCCATGATCTCAAAGTTGGCGACGCCGCCGGAGACGTAGGCAAACTGGGGATACTCCTGCAAAATGCGCTCCGCTTCCGCCCGGTCCCCGCCGCCGTTGTCCGGCAGGAACATCAGCACCACCTTCTGGGGCCCTTCCGCGCACCCGCGCAAAAATGACGGCAAACTTTCAACGATCTTGCGGGACGAGCGGAGATACTCCTTCATCGCCTCCACCAGGGGCAGTTCGCCGATCATGGTACTGTCCATAGGCTCCATATAGCCCCACGCGCCCACGAACGCGCCCTGGACTGCCCGCAGATGGCGGGTCCGCGCCAGCAGCTCCGCCGCAGCGTCCCTGTCCATGCAACTGTGGTAGATGCACGCGCCGCTTTCCAGATCATATACACCCGCGCCGTTGGTCATCACCGCATAGCGGATACCGGGGATCTCCCGCAGCACCTGGGGCAGTCCCCGGAGCGGACGCCCCGTGGCGGGCACTACCGTCACGCCCCGGGCAATGGCCTCCTCCAGCGCAGCGCGGGTGCGCGCGGTGAGCTGTTTTTGACTGTCGAACAACGTACCGTCCAGGTCCAGACCGATCATGCGGATGGACGGCATTTTTTTCTTTTCCATAGATGGAACCTCCTCGGGCACAGCCTTGAAAAATGATTTGCAATCTTTCGCCGCATGGAGTATGATTACTAAATAGTAAAGGCGTTCCCGTACCGATTGTATCAAATTTTCCCCTCAGGCGCAAGCTGCGCGCCGGAAAGGAATCACGCCATGAAACAGGAACTGCACCACAGCGGCAGCGAGGCCTTTTACGAGGCCGTGTTAAAGCTGAAAAACGCGGACGAATGCCGGGGCTTTTTTGAGGACATCTGCTCGGCCTATGAGCTCCAGACCATCGAGCAGCGTTTCCAGCTGCTGTATCTGCTGACCACCGGCCACAGCTACTCCGAGATCGCCGCGCAAACAGGCGCGTCCAGCGCCACCATCAGCCGCGCCAGCCGCCAGCTGAACAACTCCAGCTGCGACATCGCCAGCATCATCCGCCGCTGACATTCCCCTGTTCCCAAGGAAAGAAGGCATTTCCCCATGAAAAACCGCTCTGTATACAAGCTCGTTTCCGCCGCCCTATTCGCGGCCCTCGCCTGCATGGCCACCATGGTCATCCAGCTGCGCCTGACGCCCAACGGCTATGTCAACCTGGGAGACTGCGTAGTGTTGCTGTGCGCCTGGGTGCTCTCCCCGGCCTACGGAATGGCCGCAGCGGGCATCGGCTCGGCCATGGCGGACGTTTTGTCCGGTTTTGCCTACTATGCCCCCGCCACGTTTCTGATCAAGGCGCTGATGGCGCTGTCCGGCGGCATGGTATTTCGCGCCTTGTCCCAACACCGGACGCGGCGGCTCCTGCCGGCCTGCATCCTCAGCGCGGCGGTGGCGGAAGCGGTTATGGCCGGCGGATATTACATTTTTGAAGCCTTTGTGCTGGGACTCGGGCCGATCCCCGCCCTGGCCAGTATGCCGGGCAACGCCCTCCAGGCCGCCTGCGGCGGCGTGTCCGGCACGGTGGCGTATCTGCTCCTGCGGCGGAACAAGACCCTGGGGGAACGGCTGGATCATCTGGAATGAGCGGAAAACAAAAAAGGAGGCCAATCTTATGAACTGTCCTTATTGTGACGGCGTGATGACGAGCGGCTATCTCTGGGGAGGGGATGGCATCATTCGTTTTAGCGAGAGCAACCGCCCTTTTCTGCGGCTGGGGAAAGAGTTTGGCATCACTTCCCTGAACCCTTTCAAAAAACCGCCAAAGGCACGGTATTGCCCAGCCGCAGAAAAGGGCGGTTGCTCTCGCTAAAACGAATGATGCCATCCCCTAGATCGGAAGA
>CANSLL010000177.1 GCA_947647695.1 uncultured Clostridia bacterium
ACGGATCCCGGTCCTCCGGCCTGGTGTCAAGGATCCGAAACAGGTTGATCAAGGCCTGCCGGGCCTCTTTTTCATGGGCCTTCAGATAATCATGAAATTTCATATGCTGCCCGAAAATACCGGCGTCCTCGGCGTACAGGCAGAACACCAGCCGGACGCACAGAGCGTTTAGACTTTTGAGGGTCTCCGGGCTGTCCGGGTCTTTGTACCGCTGCAAAAGCGCGTCGTAAAGCACCCCCACCAGCTCGCCTGCCTGGAGGGAGATTTCCATTTCCTTTTTGATATGCTCGCTGCCGGTGTCCACTAAGAATTGCAGCCGGTAATACTCCTTTTCCAGATCGCACAGCTTGATGATCTCCGGGTCGCCGGCAGGCCGCTCCATATCGTAGACGTAGAACTCGGCAAAGTTGCAGGTGACGATCCACCGGGGCCGCTGGGAGTAGGGCAGCTCGGCGGCGTACCGTTTGGCCTGCTGGAACGGGGACAGCAGGGAACCGTCGGACTGCTTGATGGGCTTGTTCAGCTCTTTCCCCAGGCTCTTTTGCTCAATCAGGACGTGGGTGGAGGGGATAAAGCCGTCGATGAAGCTGGTGTGATCCAGCATGATCTGATCCTCAAAGGTGATGAACTTGTCCGGCTCCTCCACCCCGTAGACCTTTTGCAGCAGGGACAGCCAAAAGGTCTGGCTGTGGCCCTTCTCGTAGCCCTTGCCCTGCCAGTCGGCGGCAAACTGTTTCGCGGCGGCGCGGCGCTGTGTCTCTGTCATGGACTTGTCCCTCCATTTTTTATCTGTATTTCATTGTACCACAGCGGTGCGGCGTTGTCATTCGCCGTGGGGCAAAAATATTGTGATCCTTGATCCCGCATTGCTGCAATCCGTCTTTACCGGATCGCAAAAAAAAGAAAGGGGACGCTTCACATCGAAGCGTCCCCCCAAAACATCTCTCTTCTGCGTGATCACATCACAGGAAAAAGATCAGCGTATCGATCAGGAATACCGGGATCAGGCAGCTCAGGGACCAGGCCATGTAACCGAAGAAGGACGGCATCTTCACGCCGTTTTCATCGGCAATGGACTTGACCATAAAGTTCGGCGCGTTGCCGATGTAGGTGTTGGCGCCCATAAACACCGCGCCGCAGGAAACCGCCAGCAGCAGCGGTACGGCGATGGTACCCACCGTGGTCGCCACGCCCACCGTTTCGCCCAAAGCGCCGGCGGTCGTCATGAACACAAGGTAAGTGGGCGTATTGTCCAGGAAGGACGAAAGCATACCCGTGCACCAGAACATCTGCCAGGGATGGGTCAGGCCCAGATCCGCGCCGTGGGCCTTGAGGAACAGCAGCGCGGGGATCATGGTGATGAAGATACCGATGAACAGCACCGCCACTTCCTCGATGGCGCCCCAGGTGAAGTTGTTCTTCTCGCGCACTTCCTTCTTGGTGGTCTTGAAGGACAGGGCAGCCGCAGCCAGGATCATCACAAGCTCGATGATATTGGGATAAGTCAGATGGACGCTGCCAAAGATATGGATGTTGAGGACCTCGCCCGCTTCGTTCTGGAACATGGGCATACCGGGCAGTACGCCGGAGAGGATCACCGCCGCCACGATGACCAGCATAAAGATGATGTTGTGGGCGCCAGTCAGGCGCAGCTTTGCGCCGCCCGCGGAATGGGGCGCGCGGCCCGCAGCCAGATCCTTCTTATAAGCGCGGTTATCCAGAACAAAGTACAGCGCCAGCAGAATGACGATGTTCAGCGCCATCACGGGCAGCATATGGACCATCGTCCAGGTAAAGGGCACGCCGCGCATAAAGCCCATCAAAAGCGGAGGATCTCCGATCGGCGTCAGCGCGCCGCCGATATTGGAAACCAGGAAAATGAAGAACACGACCGTATGTACGCACTTGCTGCGCCAGGCGTTTGCCCGCAGGATGGGGCGGATCATCACCATGGACGCGCCGGTGGTGCCGATCCACGAGGCCAGGATCGTACCGATCAGGAGCAGCACCAGGTTCGTCTTTGGCGTACCGGCCAGGTCGCCCTCCAGGCAGATATTGCCGGCCACGCAGAACAGGCCGAACAGCAGAATGATAAACGTCAGATAGTCGCCGATCATGGACTCCAGCAGCTGATCGACCATCGTCGGCACATTATACGCCATGGCGAACGGGATCAGGAACAGCAGCGACCAGACCAGTACAAACAGCCAGCGCCATTTCTCCCACTGATGCGGAATGACCAGCGGGCAGATCGCGATGCACAGCAGCATCCCCACAAAGGGAATGACAAACACCAGCGAGATGTTCGCGCCGATCTCCGGTCCGTGCATGATCTCAGCGCCGAACGCAGTTTGGCAGAAGGCCGCAAGCATCACAAGCACGACCGCTGCCACGGACAGTTTTTTTCTCATAACAAACAGTTTCCCCCTAACTCTTTTTTTCAAAGGGACAGCCGCCCCGCGGACGCTCTCCCTCTCGCAGCCGGAAACAGATCCCTCCGCTTCCAGCCGCTGTCAACTGTATTTTAGTGTAGCAAACCACTTTCGAGAAGTCAATATAAAAATTCCGTATGATTCGGCAATATGCAACAATTTCCGTCTTATTTTCTGTAATAATTTTCACCTATGTTAAGGTTTTAACAATATATTGTGAATGCATTAACAATCAGCCGGATTTTATGCACAGATTTACATCTTTCATCGCGCCGCGTCTCCTTTCCCCGCAGCCGGTTGCCCGCGCCGCCCCATCCTGACAACGCATTCTGTTGCGTTTTTCCCCCGCCAAAGGCCTCGAACCCGGAAATTCCCCCTCCTCTTCTTGCTTCCCCTGGAAAAAACAACTATAATAAACAAAACAGATTACACGGGAGGCTGGCTTGTATGCTCCGGCACATTCCCCTGTCCCTTCGGTTTTTCCTCGGCGCGGAAGCGGCGCTCTATGCCGCGTTCCTCTTTTGTGACCTGACCGGCTTGTCCGATCCCGCCGCGTTGAAATATACTGCACTGCTGGGTTGTCTGCTCTTCTGCCTGGTTTATGCCGGTGGGCCAGACCGCCCGCTCGCCTGTGCGGCGCTCCTGTTTACCGCCCTGGCCGATCTGTTCCTGCTGGTGCTGGACACGGCCTACCCTGTGGGCGTCGCCTGCTTTTGCGTGGTGCAGGTCCTGTACCTCCTGCGGCTGCGGCGGGGAACCGGAAGCCTTCCGCTGGCCGCCGCGCGCATCGCACTGAGCGGCGGTGCGTTAACTATCCTGATTCTGTTCCGTCTGTGTACGCCCCTGACGGCTCTAACTGCGCTGTACTTCCCCCAGCTTTTCTGCAACGCCCTTGGCAGCCTGACCCCGCGCCATGACGGGACGCCCTGGCGGCTGTTCTGCGCAGGACTGTGGCTGTTTGTCTGCTGCGACATCTGCGTTGGCCTGCATAATCTGACCGGCCTGCCCGTGGTCCTCGCAAGCGCCGTTCAATTCGGCATGTGGCTGTTCTATCTCCCCTCCCAGGTTTTGATCGTATGTTCCGTTTGGAAAGGATGGTTTCTTCATGCGGCATAAACGTCCGTCGCGCCTCTTTTTTCTGTTTCTCACCCTGTTTGAGATGCTGTTCTCCGTGAGCACCGCCATCGCCGTTCCCCTTTTGTTCCGCCCTTTTTATTATATTCATATCGCGCTTCTGGACCTGCCCGCCCGCACAGGCTGGACCGCCGCGGAGATTCGCCAGGCTTTTGATGAAATGATGGATTTCTGCATCGGCGGCGCGCCGTTCGGCACCGGCGTCCTGCGGTGGTCGGAAAGGGGGATGTCCCATTTCGCAGACTGCGCCGTCCTGTTTCATCTGGATCTGTCCGTGCTGGCCTTTTCCGCTCTGGCCTTGCTGCTCTGTTTCTTTTTTTACCGCCGCGGACTGCATCCGACGGAGCCTTTGGGACGCGGTCCCGCATTCTGGGCCGGAAGCGTCCTTGCCGCCGGCTTCATTCTGCTCGCGTTGCTTGCCGCGCTGGATTTCGACGCCGCTTTTGTGACGTTCCATCAAATCTTCTTCCCCGGCAAGGAAAATTGGCTGTTCGACCCCGCCACGGATGAGATCATCCTGATCCTGCCCCAGATCTTTTTTCAGAACTGCGCGATCCTGATCGCGGCGCTGCTGTTTCTCTTCTGCGCGGCCATGATCTTCTGGGATTTCAGGAAAAAACGGCGCAGGCGTCCGTAAACGGGCCTTTGTACCGAAAATGCAGCGATTTGTAGATTTGTGAATAGGAGGATATGAAATGGGAGCATGGGGCGTAAAAGCGTTAGAGAGTGACGAGGGGTTAGATGTGATCGGCATCCTTGCAAACGAATATGTGCCGGAGCATCCTGCAATGGATCTGGACGAGATGATCAAACTGATGAAAGATGAG
>CANSLL010000178.1 GCA_947647695.1 uncultured Clostridia bacterium
GAGCGCAGCTCCGGCGCAGCACTGCGTCTGAGCCGTCCCTTAAGCGGCTCTTTGGGTACTTTCTGTCCGCACAGAAAGTACCCGCGGGGTCCGGGGGCGCGCAGCCCCCGGGGGTCGCAGGTCAATACCAACCTGTCATCATAGACGCTCCCACACACCGGGAGCAACACCAAAAAAGCCCCGGTTCCGGGCACCGGAACAAAAACACCCCCCGCTTGCGCGGGGGATAAATCAAGGAGCCCCCCGATCAATTCAAATGCGCGGCAGCTTCAATGGGCAGCGCGTACAGCACCGCGCGGGCCTCCGCCTCGCCGCCGTGGACCGCGTCCACCTTCTCCATGATCGCGTTGCGCTCGCTCTGGCTCGCCACGATCGCCAAAATTTCCCGCTCGCCCGCAAACGTCGGACCGCCAAAGGACTCCTGCTCGGCACTGCGCAGCGTATGACTGCGGATCACCGTGCCGCCCCGGGCCCCGGCTTCCCGCGCCGTATTCATCACCTCTTCGGTGCACCCCTGGTTCACCGCGATCAGGATCAGGCTCTGCCGGATGTGCTTTTCCACCGTTAATTCCTCCTCTTCCGCCGGCGCCAGCGCCGTCAGCAGCGCCGCCGCCTTCGCACTGGCCGCCGTCAGCGGCATCACAAATAAGATCCCCTTCGCCCGGACCCCAATGCCCTCCTGATGGATCTGCGCCACCAGCCGCTCCGCCGTCTCCCGGCGCACGGGGCTGATCAGCAGATCCCGCTCCGCCGTGCCGATGCCCAGCAGATCCAGCAGGTCCGAGGACGCCGTGCCGTCTCCCGAAATGCGGTAGTTCAGATGAACGCCGTACTTCTCATACGCCTTTGCCACCTTCTGGCCCTTGCCGCGCTCCACGATGGTCCCCATCAGACAAAGGGGCGTCCGCTTCGGCGCGGACCGGTTCTGTTCCCCCATGCTCACGCCTCCTCTTCGTCATACTCGTAGTACACAATGCCCGTCTCCGCCAGCAGCGTGCGGGATTCCGCCTCCAGACGGCGCTCCTTGCGCACGCCCAGATAGCCCATCATCTGGATCGTGATCAGCGGCATCATCGCCACCATCGCCACGATGCCAAAGGCGTCCGTCATCACATTGCCCCCCACGGCGCTGCACGCGCCCATGGCCAGGGGCAGCAGGAACGTGGTCGTCATGGGACCCGAGGCCACGCCGCCGGAGTCGAAGGCGATGCCCGTGTACACCTGGGGCACCACAAACGTCAGCGCCAGCGCCGCCACATAGCCCGGCGCCATGAACCACAGGATCGACAGCCCCGTCAAAATGCGGAGCATGGCCAGGCCCACCGACACCGCCACGCCGATGCTCAAGGCGTTCATCATAGCCCTCTGGGTGATGGACCCGTTGGACACGTCCTCCACCTGGCGGGTCAGCACCTGCACCGCAGGCTCCGCCCGCACGATGAAGTAGCCCACCACCATGCCCACCAGCACCAGCACCCAGGGGATCGCGCCGCCGGCCAGGGCGTCGCCGATCATCTGGCCCGCGGGCATGAAGCCCACGTTCACGCCCGTGAGGAACATCACAAGGCCCACATAGGTATACCCCAAACCGATGGCCATCCGCCACAGCTGGTGGAGATGGAACCGGCGGGTGAGCAGCTGGAAGAGGACGAACATCACTAAGATCGGCGCGATCGCCACCGCCACCTCTTCGGCGTAGGCCGGCAGCTCCACGAAAAAGGCGCGGGCCGCCGCCGCCGTGGTGGGGATGTCGCCGATGGCGATGGGCGTATAAGCGCCGTTGTCGGGCTTATAGAAGATGCCCAGGAGCATCACCGCCAGGATCGGCCCCACGCTGCCCAGGGACACCAGGCCGAAGCTGTCCGACCCGGAGTTTTTGTCGCTGCGCATGGAGGCCATACCGATGCCCAAAGCCATGATAAAGGGCACGGTCACCGGACCCGTGGTCACGCCGCCGGAGTCAAAGGCCACGGCCAGGAAGGAATCGGGCGTGCAGAAGGCCAACACGAACACCAGGGCGTACAGCGCCAGCAGCACATAGGACAGGCGGATCTTCCGCCGCATCCGCACGATGGCCAGCACCAGCGCCGCGCCCACGCCCACCGCCACGGAGAGGATGAGCACCATATTCGGGATGCCGGGGATCTGCTGGGCCAGGACCTGGAGGTCCGGCTCGGCGATGGTCACCACCGCGCCCAAAACAAAACAGACCGCCAGCGGGATCACGATATTCTTGATCTTCGCCAGCTCCACGCCCACGCCTTCGCCCATGGGGAGCATGGACATATCCACGCCCAGGGTGAACAGACCCATGCCCGCCACCAAAAGGGCCGCGCCGAACAAAAACAGGATCAGGGCCGGGGGCGTCAGGGGCGCCAGGGTAATGCTCAGCACCAGCACGATGGCGGTGATGGGCAGCACCGACGATAACGATTCATTGATTTTTTCCTTTAATGCCTGCAACTGCATCCCTCCTCATATCCTGCGCCGTCCGCCGGGACGGCGGTATGCTCCGGTCCGGCGGGGCGCGCTCCGGCGGCGCGGTCCGGGAAGCGCCGGCGGGGACAAAAAAGCGCCCATGCCCCGCGCATGGACGAATCCTTTCCCCGGCCAAGATATCTTCTTCCTGCTCCAAGATACGATCCGCCGGTCCCGCGCCGGCTTTTTTCTTACGCTCCCTTTTCTTTTTTCTCTCTAATTTTATGATAGCATAATTTCCCATGCTGGGCAACAAAAAATTTTCCGCCGGTCCGGGACAGGGGGAAATCTTGAGAAGATGTTTATAGGATGGAACGGGAAAAAAAGACTTGTATCCTGCCTTGTTTTATGTCATGATAAGGGCATGGAAGGTCCAACCGGCGCGTAAAGCGCCCCTGTCCCCGGACGGCGCGGGCTTTTTGGACGCTTTCGACCGCTTTTTTGCGCGGTTTCGCATTTATTTTTCATTTTTATTTTTTATCTGATGGAATTAGAAGAGGTGGCAATCATGCTGACGGTGAAACAACGAATGGCGCCCCTGCTTTTGGCGGCTTTGCTGTGGACGCTGGCCGGTTGCGTCCAGGCGTCCCCGGACCCGCAGCTGAGCGTGGACAACGATCCGCCTCCGGTCACGGAAACGGTGGAACCGGCGGCGGAACCGACGGAGGAGGAGCGCGCCGCGGCCCTCTGCGCGGAGATGACGGTGGAGGAAAAGGTGGGCCAGCTCTTTTTCGTCCGCTGCCCGGAGCGGAACGCGGCGGAGGATGTCAGGACGTATCATTTGGGCGGCGTGATCCTGTTTGGCCGGGATTTCAAGGACAAGACCTACGGCGAGGTGCGGGCCATGACCGGATCGCTGCAAAGCGCGGCGGAGGTGCCGCTGCTGATCGCCGCGGACGAGGAAGGCGGCAGCGTGGTGCGGGCCAGCTCCAACGGTCATCTGCGCCGGGAGAAGTTCCCCGCGCCCCAGACGGTCTACGCCCAGGGCGGGGTAGACGCCCTGCGCCGGGACGCGGCGGAGAAATCGTTCTTCCTGCTGGGCCTGGGGGTCAAGGTCAATCTTGCGCCGGTGTGCGACGTGTCGACGGAGAAAACGGATTATATCCACGGCCGCGCCATCGGCGCGGGCGCGGAGGAGACGGGCGCGGCCTGCGCGGCCATGGTGGAGGAGATGGACAAGGCGGGCATCGGGAGCACGCTGAAGCATTTCCCGGGTTACGGCAACAACGCCGACACCCATACCGGCATGGCCCGGGACGAGCGGAGCATGGAGACGTTCACCCAATCGGACCTGATCCCCTTCCGCATGGCGATAGAAGCGGGCGCGGACAGCGTTCTGGTGTCCCATAACGTGGTGGTGTGCATGGATGAGACGTATCCGGCGTCCCTGTCGGGTCCGGTGCACGCGCTGCTGCGGGAGGAGCTGGGGTTTGAGGGCGTGGTGATGACGGACGATCTGGCGATGGACGCGCTGAAGGCATATACGGCGGACGGTTCCGCGGCGGTTTTGGCGCTCCAGGCGGGGAACGATATGGTGGTGACCACGGACTATGCCGCGCAGATTCCCCAGGTGCTGTCGGCGGTGGCCGACGGACGCATCAGCGGGGAGGAATTGGACCATAAGGTGCAGCGCGTGCTGCGCTGGAAGCTGCATTTGGGCTTAATCGAATGAGGGGTTAAAAAAAGGGGGGGGTGCCCCCCTTTTTTGATTTTCCCGGCAGCGGCTGCCTGGTCCCTCCGCGCAAGCGGGGATACCTTTTTTCGTTCCGTGGCACGAAACCGGGGCTTTTTTGGTTTTAGTTGTCGGGATTTGGGAGCGTCTATGTTGTTAAGTTGGTGGTGACCTATCCCCCCGGGGGCTGCG
>CANSLL010000179.1 GCA_947647695.1 uncultured Clostridia bacterium
AGAAACGGCGCACCAACGTACCGTAAAGCATAGACACCTAAAAAACAAAGAAAGGGATTCTTAAGGGTAAGGCGAATTGGTGATGACGTTCTTGCGCGCAGCGCAAGGGCGCCATCACCGCTGAGCCGTCCCTTAAGCGGCTCTTTGGTTCCTTTCTGTCCGTACAGAAAGGAACCGCGGGGTCCGGGGGCGCGCAGCCCCCGGGGGTCGCAGGTCACATCAACCCATCATCATAGATGCTCCCAAATCTCGACAAGTAAACAAAAAAGCCCCGGTTCCGTGCCACGGAACAAACTTCACCCCCGCCGCCGCGCCACGGCGGCGGCAAACCCCGCGGGAGCGTCCCGCTGCCGCGCCAGGTACACCGCAAAATAACGCATCTCGTCCATGGCGTGGTCATGCTCCTTCCTGGGGGCGTCGCGCCCCGCGCGGCTGTCCCAGCAGTACAGCGCCATCTCCCGCAGACAGTCCGCGCAGTTGCTGCACAACCGGATGCGTCCGCTCTTGAGCATCCCCGCCGTCACGCGGATGCCCGTCAGCACGTCGTTGTCCGCCCGTTGGACCGGCAGTCCCTCCCGCCGCAGCGCCTCAATAAAACTGGCTGC
Organism: uncultured Clostridia bacterium; assembly: GCA_947647695.1. Lineage (GTDB taxonomy): Bacteria > Bacillota > Clostridia > Oscillospirales > Oscillospiraceae > Pseudoscillospira. The sequence goes on from CANSLL010000179.1 coordinate 606, forward strand.
CGAAGGGTCCACCAGCACCACCGACGGACGCTTCCCGTCCAACAGCGCCAGCAGGTCCCGCACATACTCTGCGTCCGTTTTCTGCCGCCCTTCCCGCCGGGAGGCGTAGTAATACTCATCCACGCGGTACCACACCTCCCCCATGCGGCCCCATAAACCGAAGGACGCCGGGTTCGCCGTGCCATAATCCACGGACACGATGTATTCCTCACAAGGTCCCTCCGGGGGCGGGACACAGTTGGCGGTCTGGTCAAAAAAGTCGTATACCAGCCCCTGAGCCTGGGTCCACTGCCCCAAAATGAACCTGCGGTAAAACGTGCCGCTGTACAGTCTGCGGTAGCGCGCGCGGATGGCTTCGCTCAGCGACGGATTGTCCTCCATGGTGAAATGGAGGTACAAGGCGTTGCGCTCCTCCGCCCGGCAGATCCACTCCCGGTAAAACCAGTGCTGGGGCCCCTCGGGGTTGCAGTTGAACCACAGCCGGCTCCCCGTTACGGAGCACCGGGCGCAGGCCTGCTCCACAAAGGATCTGGGCATCAGCGCCACCTCATCCAGCAGCACGCCCGCGAAGGTGACGCCCTGGACCAGGGCCGCGCTCTTTTCATCGTAGCCGCCGAAGAGAAAGAAGCGATTTTTCCTGCCCCCGTAATTCATTTCCAGCAGGTTCTCTCCCCTCTTCTCCCGCCACGAAAAGCCGAGCCGCCCCAGCCGGGGCAGCACCGCCGCCAGGACGTTCCGCCGCACGGAGATCACGCTCTTGCCGCACACGCCGAACTGCATACCGTCAAAGCGGGCCATGGCCCACAGGAAAAAGCCCAGGGCCATACACAGCGTCTTGCCGCTGCGCACCGCGCCGTCGCAGATGACTGCGTCCCGGTCCCGGTCGGGGGACGCGGCGCGCCACCACAGCATGGCCTGTTTTTGTTTCGGGGAAAAGGTCCACTCCATGTCAGCGGCGACCCTCTCCCCCCGCGCTCCCGGCTCCGGCGTCCTCCAGGGCCTGAAGGAAGTCCCGCGCGGCGCCGTCCCCGCCGCCGCTGCCGCCCAACAGCGTCCACAGCAGCTCCAGCGCCCGCAGCCGGTCCACGAATTTGACCTCGCCCAGCTCGTCCTTGCATTTGAGTTCGGCCACCGCCGCCAAGTCCATCGCCTCCACACGGCCCCGTTGGCCGCAGGCCAGGGCCACGGCGTCGTTGGGCCGGGAGAAGGCGATCTCGCTGACGCAGCGCACCACATCCTCGGGACGGACCAGGTCCTTTGCGCGCCGGCCCGGGCCGGCGGGACAGCGCTCCGCGGGAGACGCCGCCTCTCCCGCCGCTGGCGGCGCGCTCTGCACCGCCGGCTTTGTCAATGGATCGTTCATGAAAACCTCCTTTCATATACCCCGGCGCGCAGGCAAAAAGTTGTACGGCGGCGTACAACTTTTGAAAAAAAGACGCAAAAAAATCAGGGCAATGCGCTTTCCCGCATTGCCCTGCATAGACGTGCTTTCGCGGCTTTCCTAAAGAGCGAAAGGAAACGGGAGGCGGCGGTTTTAAGAAAGGGACCGGCCTTTTCGCGCGGTTGACATGGGTAAAAGAACTGCTTATAATAAGGTTGATTATAATAGAATCGAACGCGTAGATTCGCCGCGCGCCGGCGGCGAGGAAAAGGAGGAAGCGTCATGGAGCTCGATTACACTGCCAAAGGGGCAAAAGGCGCAAATAAAAAGGTGATACTGATCGTTGTTGCCGTGCTGGCCGTCATCGCCGCGATCATCGCCGGCATACTCGTCAGCGACCATAACAGGCAGGTAAACGACCGGATCCAAACCGCGGTGGACGACATCTATGATTGGAGCGGGGACAGCGGGTTCCCCGTCCTGGAGGACGATTATATGTGGCGCTCCGGCGGCCGGTATGATACGTCGGTCAAGGACAACAAAAAGTTCGCCCGCGCCCTGTGTGAAAAGATGCGCCAGACCTGCTCCATCAAAAAGGACGGCGAGCCCCAGGAGCTGAGCATCGAGACGTTTTCCTCCGACGGTCTGGGGCGGGCCTACAAAATGGCCGCGATCCTGGAATATCTCGGCTACGAAAGCCCGGAGGTCAAAGCCTGTCTGGACGACCTGACGGCCATGGGCCTGGAAAAGGTCCGCAGCAGCAGCGACTGGAAGACGGGCGCTTTCTTCTACCGGGCCGTCGCCCCCTACAAGGGCCTGAACTACTATACCAGCCGCACCGACGCCGTCAGCGACAGTGACATCGAGGCGTTCTACGCCGGACGCTGGCAGCAGGTCAAGGCCGGTATGAAAGGCGGCGGGACAGACTTTGAGGCCTTCCTGGAAGATGTCATTGACGCGGTGGCTGCCCCGCCCGTGAAGGTCCCCCCGGAGATCAAAAGGGAGGGCGGCGCGCCTTCCGGCAGCGACGCGAACCAGGCTGCCGGCGCAGCCGGGAACGCGGCCGGGAACGCGGCCGCCCTGGCCACACCCAGCCTGGATATCAACAACATCATCCCCTATGACGAGCTGATCGGGACGCTGGATCGATACGGCGAAAAAGCGATTTTCCGCAGCGGCGAGGGCGGCTATTATGACGGCCAGCAGGGCGGCTGCGGAGACTTCAGGACGCAGTTTATCAGCGGCAAGGTCCATCGCACCGGCGAAGAGGACGAATTTACCGAAAATTACCTCCGTGAGCACTACGACGAACCCGACAAGACCTATTACTATTTCCGCGACGAGGGGGTTTCCCGTCTGCCGCCCTTCTACACCGACACGACGGGCGTCTATGTCTATGACGGGACGGCCTATGCCGTCACCGGTTACGCCGTATACATAGACAGGGATGTGCTTGTATACGACAGCGACAAAGCCAAAGAGAATGCCAGCCATATGTCCATCGACGAAGAGGAGTACACGCGGCATATCATAGACGATATCCTGAACGAGCGGCTCAAATCGGCCTATGGCCTGACGTATCACTACACGATCAGCGATGCGGACAATCTTGTGACCGTCTATGTCAATGCGCCCGCCGGCACGACGGCAGCGCTGCTGGACGGCGGCGGAAAACGGGTGCCCATCCGGGGAAACGCCTATGTTCTCTGGGATGATCTCAGCGATGATCTCTGTGCGCTTTCCGGCGAGCTGCGCTTCGAGATCGGCATTAGACCGTGGTCCATCAGCATCATTTTTGTCAGCGACGTTGATCCCAAGGCCGGACTGTTGTCGATCCTTGACGAGAGTGTGGTTGAGGATAATTCCGATCATCCTCCCGCACCGGTTCAGACTGCGGCCACCGATCCAGAGCCTTCCGGGACCGAGCCGCCCAATGAAGAATGACAAACAAAAAGAACCCCTTTTCGGGGTTCTTTTTGTTTGTCAAAAAATCGTTCCACAGGAGGGAGCACGTTTCGACAAAAACGGAGCACGTCACACAAAAAGCGAACAGCACAGCACAAACAGGTCCGCACCCGATAGCGGTTAGCGAAGCGGGGAGCATTTGAGTTTTACGGGGGACGAGGGACGGGGGACGGATTCCCACGTCGGGGCTATGCCCCTCCTCGGAATGACAGGGAAACCTGCCACTACCGCACCACCAAAGCGACCAGCGCAACACAAGCGTTACGCATCCAACTCAGCGGCCAGCGAAGCGGGGAGCGGCGCAAGTGGGAGTACGCGTCGGTGTACTGCCCTTCCTCCTATCTGTGATTAGACACAATAAAGCGGTCACTAACTGCCGCAAAG
>CANSLL010000180.1 GCA_947647695.1 uncultured Clostridia bacterium
TATAAATTGCCAATTTTCAACAGGAACCCTTTTTTACCATAGGTGAGCTCTGCGCAGTTTCTTCTGACGGTTAAGTTCCAATGTAAAATGACGATAGGATAAGTAGTAGTTGAAATGTTTGAAGGGCGGTCGGCGCGGCGTTTTCCGCCCTTTGAAAACAGGTGGTGTTTTTTATGACAATTACACAGATCGTACAACAGCAACAGCAGCAGCGGATCGGCGCGCTTTCACAAAGAACGCAAGGCGGACCCCACGTCAATCCCTATGGCACCCCCGGCATGAGCCTGAATGATGCCGGCGACTGGCGGAAGACCGTCCCTGTGGACGAGGGCGTGGCGCAGCAGGTCAGACAGATCGCCTTCGATCATATGAAAAACGGTTACGGCGTCAGCGACGGCGAGGATATCAGCAAGGTCATCCGGGACTATACCATGTCTCTTGCGCCGGAAAAACGCCTCAGCGCGTCGTGGACGCTGAACGAGATCTTCCACAGTGAGGCTGCCCGGCTGGGCGAGTACGTCCACCGCCATGACCCGAGCTGGGATTGGGGCAAGCCCTTTGATACCGGCATCCTGGACGGTTACCGGCAGGGTGTAGATATCACGATATAGAAAAGAGAGCCAAGTATTCCAAGCCGCAGCCTGGATCGCATCGATCAAGCCGCCGTGCCCCCGGCGCCGCTGTGGCTTCCGGCGGCGGAGCGGGGATATGCGGGTTTCACGCATCAAAAAGAGATCAAAGGGCGGAGCCAGAGAAATTTTCTTCTCTGGCTCCGCCCTTTTTGGCACGAAAAAAACGGGGAGAGGAAGCTCTCCCCGTTTTGCGTTTGTTTTACTTGGAAGCGGCGTCCAATCCGGCGTCGCCGGATTCCGCGTCCTTCCACAGCATTTCGTTGCGGAGCTTTTCGCCCACGGTCTCCAGCGGGTGCTTGGCCAGCTGTGCCCGCTTGGAGTTGAAGAACGTGCGGCCGTTCTTGTTTTCGGCGATCCAGCGGCCGGCGAAGGTGCCGTCCTGGATATCGGACAGGACCGCGCGCATATTGGCCTTGACCTGGTCGTGGTTGATGACCCGGGGACCGGACACATACTCGCCGAACTCGGCGGTATCGGAGATGGAGTAGTTCATGGCAGCCACGCCGCCCTTGTTGATCAGGTCCACGATCAGCTTGACCTCGTGGCAGACCTCAAAATATGCGTTTTCCGGCGCATAGCCCGCCTCGCACAGGACCTCGAAGCCGCACTGCATCAGATCCACCAGGCCGCCGCACAGCACGGTCTGCTCGCCGAACAGGTCGGTCTCGGTCTCGATGTCCATGGTGGTCTCCATGATGCCCGCGCGGGCGCCGCCGATGCCGGCGATGTACGCCAGGGCGATGTCCTTGCAGTTGCCGGAGGCATCCTGCTCCACGGCGATCAGGCAGGGCACGCCCTTGCCTTCGACGTACTGGCCGCGCACGGTGTGGCCGGGGCCCTTGGGCGCCGCCATGAACACGTCCACGTCTGCGGGGGGGACGATCTGCTTATAGCGGATGTTGAAGCCGTGGGCAAAGGCGATGGCCTTGCCGGCGCTCAGGTTCGGGCCGATAGACTCGTTGTAGATATCCGCGGCGCGCTCGTCGTTGACGAGGATCATGATGATGTCCGCTTTCTGGGTGGCTTCCGCCACGGAATAGACCTCAAAGCCGTCCTTGACCGCCTTGTCCCAGGACTTGCCGTGGCGCAGGCCGATGATGACGTCGCAGCCGCTGTCCCGCAGGTTCTGGGCGTGGGCGTGGCCCTGGGAGCCGTAGCCGACGACCGCGATTTTCTTTCCTTTGAGGAACTTCATGTCGCAGTCTTTTTCGTAGTACATTTTCGCTTTCATTTCATAGCAGTTTGCCATAGTTGAATTCTCCTTTTTCTTTGTTGTCGTCGTTGATGGTTGCGTCGCCGCGTTCCAGGGCGACCATACCGGTGCGGACCATTTCAAGGATGCCGAAGCCCTGGAGCAGCTTCTGGATGGCGTCGACCTTCGATTCGGCGCCGATGACCGCGATGGTCAGGGAGTTGATAGATACGTCGATGATCGAGGCGCGGAAGATATTGGCGATCTGGATCACCTCGTTGCGGTTTTCGCTGGTGTCTGCCTTGACCTTGAACATCACCAGCTCGCGGCGGATCGAGGAGTTGCCGTCCAGCTCCTGGACGGAGTAGACGCAGAAGAGCTTGCGCAGCTGGTTGGCGATCTGGGCGGCGGCGGAGTCGTCGGTGTCGATCTCGATGGTGATACGGGAGATCTTGGGGTCGTCCGTAGTACCCACGGCCAGGGAAACGATGTTATAGCCCTTGCGGGAAAACAGGCGGGAGACCTGGGAGAGGACGCCGGCTGTGTTTTCCACCAGCACGGACATGGTGTGACGGTTCATTTCGTTCATGGTTGCCGCTCCTTTCCGTTAATCCAGCAGGAAGTCCGTATTGGGCTTGCCGCCGGGGATCATGGGATGCACCATCTCATCGATGTCGATGGCGCATTCGATCAGGCAGGGCTTGTGGGACGCGACGGCTTTCTGGAAGGCGGCCTCGAAATCCTGGATATTGCTGACGCGGCAGCCTGCGATCTGGTACGCCTCCGCTAACTTGACAAAGTCCGGGCCGCGGTCCAGGGTAGTCTGGGAATAGTGCTTGTTATACATCAGCGTCTGCCACTGGCGCACCATGCCCAGGGTCTGGTTGTTGAACAGCACCGTGATGATGGGCAGATCGTAATGCTGCACGGTGGCCAGCTCGTTGCAGTTCATACGGAAGGACCCGTCGCCGGTGGCGTGGACGACGACCTTGTCGGGGTTGCCCAGCTTTGCGCCCATGGCGGCGCCCAGGCCGAAGCCCATGGTGCCGAAGCCGCCGGAGGTGATCAGCTGGCCGGGGCGGGAGAAGTGGAAGTACTGGGCCACCCACATTTGATGCTGGCCCACGTCCGTGGCGATGATGGCGTCGCCGTCCGTCAGCCGGCTGATGCTGTCCAGCACCTCGCTGGGCAGCAGCTTGCCGGGCACGCTCTGGAGGGGGACCTCCTCGTGGGAGAACACATACTCCTTCCATTCGGGGTAATCGTGGGGCTGGAGCTTGGCGTTGAGCAGCTCCAGCACGCGGCGGGCGTCGCCGATGATATGGTGGTCCGTCAGGACGTTTTTGTCGATCTCGGCGCGGTCGATGTCGATATGGACGATCTTGGCGTTGGGGGCGAACTGCCGGGGCGACAGGGCCACCCGGTCGGAGAAGCGGCAGCCCACGGCGATGAGCAGGTCGCAGCGGGACACGGCCACGTTGGCCGCATGGGTGCCGTGCATTCCCACCATGCCGGCGAACAGGGGATGGTTGCCGGGACAGGCGCCGCCGCCCATCATGGTGGAGATGACCGGGGCGTTCAGGGTCTCAAAGAATTTGCGGAACTCCGCCGTTGCGCCGTCGGAGCGGATGACGCCGCCGCCGCAGAGGACGACGGGCTTCTTTGCCTGGGCGATCATCTCCAGCAGCGCGTCCACATCGTTCTGGTCTGGCTCGCGCTCGCGGCTCTTGAGATCGTGGCTGGCGATGTCGAGGATCTCCTTTAAGCGGCCGTGGGAGGCGTGCTCGCTCAAGGGGAGGAATTCGTAATCGATCTCCTCGGCGGTGACGTTCTTCAGAATGTCGATGAGCACGGGGCCGGGCCGGCCGCTGCGGGCGATGGCGAAGGCGGTGCGCAGGGTGTCGGCCAGGGCGTTTGCGTCCCGCACCAGGAAATTCGCTTTGGTGATGGGCATGGTGATGCCGGTGATATCGACCTCCTGGAACGTGTCCTTGCCGATGAGGGGCTCGGCCACGTTGACGGTGAGGAACACCACAGGAGAGGAATCGTAGTAAGCGGTGGCGATGCCGGTGGTCAGGTTCGTGGCGCCGGGGCCGGAGGTGGCAAAGCACACGCCCACCTTGCCGGTGGCGCGGGCGTAGCCGTCCGCCGCATGGGACGCGCCCTGTTCATGGGCCGTCAGGATATGATGGATGCGGCCTTCATATCCGTAAAGGGCGTCGTAAATGTTCAGGATGGTCCCGCCGGGGTAGCCGAAAACGGTGTCCACACCCTGTTCGAGCAGGCATTCACAAACGACCTGAGAGGCGTTCATTTTCATGGTTGCAGTTCACCCTTTCTAATATAGGTTGCTAATAGCATTCATGATACTTTGTTTTGCTTTTCTTTGTCAATGTCAAAACAACAAGATTATAGATTTTTTGCGCCTCATTTTAGTTTGATTGCACAAAAGTGCTGAAAAA
>CANSLL010000181.1 GCA_947647695.1 uncultured Clostridia bacterium
TCCGGGACCATGCCGACATCCATGATTCCATAATACTCCGAATGCACATAGATCGGCGCCATGATATCCCGCCCCCATAATCCAAGGCTTTCCGAATACCACATTTCGTTCTGCACCCTACCGTACTGGACACCTTCGACCGTATATTCATCCTGATAGACCCGGTAGCGAATGGCCTCTTCACTGTGGGCGACCGCCGTAACCTCTTTGTTGATGACAATTGCATAGATGACACCATCTCGGTTGTTTTCCCGCAGAACAAATTCTTGCAGATCCTCTTCCGTTCCACCATGCTCCAGGATGCTTCCCGCCTCCCGTGCCATCGCGGAAACGCGGATCTGTGCCTTTTCAAACAAAATCCGGTCCACACTCTCCTCCACCAGCAGCAACGCCAGCGCCATGATGAGGCATACGGTCATGCTGACGATGGCAACAAGGCCAATATCAAAAGTCCGCTTGATTTTCAACGGCGTTTTCTGGCTCAACAAGGCATCCCCCTCTCAAAAAACCAGCATCAGTATACCACGTTTTGGGGAAAAAGGTAGCTTTTTGCTAAAAAAACATGCCCCGGAGCAGAAGCTCCGGGGCATCATATTCTTTCCCGATCCCCTATTTCAGCATAGCGGCGTTGTTATAAACGCCGGGAGAATACAAAAACAGTACGTCCTGTCCATGGAAGTCGATCAGTTGGGGCAGCAGCTGGGAGGAAACATAACGCAGGTCCACCAGCGTGACCGTGCGGTAGGACCCGGCCAGCAGCGGCGCCAGAGAACTGCCGAAGGAATCCCGGAACAGGATCAGCTCCCGGTCCGTTTCGGCGTTGGGGTTTTCGATGACCAGCAAAGGGTCCGCGCCGCCGAGAAATACGTCATAGGGATCGGGATTTTTTAGCTTCTCCACCTCGTAGATCCCCGTGTCCGTGTTGTCCTCAAAATGATGGACCGTACAGCCCTCAAGGATGCCGCCCGTCAGATACGTCAACGGCTCCCCTTTCAGCAGCAGGGCGGACTGGCCCCAATAAACGCCGCGAAAATGCTCCATCGTCTCCCTGGTATAGTCCTCCAGCGGAATCGGGGAAAAGCCCAGCTCCGTCCCAAGACGTGCCACCACCCGGTCCAGGCACTCCTGACGCCAATGGGAATCGGTCTTGTAATAATCCTCCGCGCTCAGGCAATCATACAGGTCGATGCGCGTCAGTTCCGGGAGGGCTTCCTCCAGGACCGCGCTCAGGCGTTCATAATCGAGATGGGGATATCCCCCTTTGGGCGCAAGGTAATAGTTTTTATCAGGCACGACGCCGTAAAAAACACGGCTGTCCGGGAAATACGTCTCCTTCAGCGTCTTGATCTTACGGGCGGCGGCGGCAACGCTTTCCTCGTTCAACTCCGTCTCCAGCTTGGACAGGCTGCCGTCTACCAGATAGATCCCGTTGTTGTCCCGCTGGTGCAGCAAGTGATAGTGGACGCCGGCTTTGACGCCCCGGAATACCTCCCGCAGGGGAAACTGGTCCAAAGAATAGGTCTCAAAGCTCTTCATATACGCGCCGCTGGCCAACGCCTCCACAGAGACGGCGGGCTTTTGCGCGAGGCGGCGGCGTTCACTGAGGGACCAGCTGTTGTCCTGATGAAAGACGCAGGCGAAAAAGCCCAGCGCCAGCGCGCCCAGGAGCACCGCTGCGGTTACGGTCTGTTGTTTCATCATGTACTCTCCTTAGAAGCGGAAATAAAGGAAGGGATTGAACGACCCGTCCACAAGGTAAGCCGTGCAGACAATGAGCAGCGCCAAAAGGCCCAGGGGCTGCACCACAAGGGCGATTTTCCTGCCAGCGGCGCGCTCCGTCCAGCGCGTCCAGAGACGGCCCGGCAGGGGCGTCGCGCCAACGGCGGCAAGCACCAGAAGCACCGCGTTGCCCGACAGGTAATACAGCGTCTTTTCCGACAGCAGCGGCCCGCCGGAAAGGCCCAGCATTCCCGCCAGGTCGCCCACCATGCCGGAAAGCCCGTTCGCGTTGAAGATCGCAAAGCTGACCGTCACCGTCAGGAGCAGGTACCCGTGGCGGAGCGCCCCCGGCGCACGGTTCAGATACCGTTGCAGCCACAGCTTTTCCAGCATCAGGAACACGGCAAAGTACAGGCCCCACAGGACGAAAGTCCAAGCCGCGCCGTGCCACAGGCCCGTTAGCATCCACACGATGAAGATATTCCTGAGCTGCCGTGCCCAGCCCCGGCGGCTGCCGCCCAGGGGAATATAAACGTAGTCCCGGAACCAGCCGCTCAGAGAGATATGCCAGCGCCGCCAGAAGTCTGTGATGCTCTCCGCCGTCAGCGGGTAGCGGAAGTTCTCCTGAAAGCGGAAGCCGAACACGCGGCCCAGGCCGATGGCCATATCGGAGTAACCGGAAAAATCAAAATAGATCTGGAGCGTGAAGGAGACGGCAAGCAGCCAGTACAGCAGCACCGAATCCTCCCCGCAGCCGCGCAGGCTCACGGCAAACGCCCCCAGTTGGTTGGCGATGAGGACCTTTTTGGAAAGGCCCACCACAAAACGGGTCAGTCCGGCGGAAAGATCGTCCAGCCCGGTGCGCCGGTCCGTCAACGCGCCCTCCACATCGCTGTAGCGCACAATGGGTCCGGCGATCAGCTGAGGAAACAGGGCAATATACGCCGCCAGCTTCACCGGCGACCGCTGAGGCTTTACCGTGCCGCGGTACACGTCAATGGTATAGCTCAGGGTCTGAAAGGTGTAAAAGCTGATACCGATGGGCAAGGCGATATGCAGCGCCGGCAGCGTCCCGCCCAGCACGCCGTTGACGGTATCCGCAAAAAAACCGGCGTATTTGAACCAACCCAGCAGCGCCAGCTCCCCGGCGATGGAAAGGGCCAGAAACCATTTCCCCCCTTTGCCGCCGCGGAACCGTCCAATCAGCAAACCGCAAACATAGGCAAAGGCGATGGTAAAGAGCATCAAAAACACATATTTGGGCTCGCCCCACCAATAAAAAAACAGGCTGGCCGCCAAAAGCACCATGTTTTTTCCCGCCTTTGGCGCCAGAAAATAGAGGGCCAGGACGGCGGGCAGAAAATAAAACAAAAAAGAAATACTGGAAAACAGCATAAGCTCCGTCTCTTTCTGAGTGATTTATTGGGAAAGGGTCCGCACGCCGCCTTCCTCAGACAGGCGCAGCGTCCGCACGCGCAGTCCCGCGCGAACGGTCAGCACTGCCTCCGGCGCGCCGCATTGCCAATACAGCCCTTCTCCCGGCTCCGCCGCACAGCGGCTGCCCAGGTCCTCCAGCGCACCCGAGTCCGGGTCAAACCGGTAAAACGTTCCCTCGGAGACATCCACAGAAACGGCGCGGTCAAAGGTCAGAGGGATACATACGCCCACAGGCGCAACCGCCATACGCGATTGAGGACCGTCCTCCATGGCGTAAGCGGCAATACCATCCCCCGACGACGCACCCCCGGCAAACAGCTCCGTCTCCGTCACCGCCAGCGGCACAGCGCCCACCGCCTGTCCGCCGTTGTACACCGCCGGCGCCGGAGACAGTCCATAGACCGCCAGGGCCAGCACCAGCACAAAACAGGCGGCCGGCGCGGCAATGCGGCGGACCCGCGCAGCCCGCCGCTTCCGCGCATCACGGCATGCGGACAGCACCCGCTCTTTCAGCGCCACAGACGGCTCCACCGCCAGATACGCCTGTTTGAATTCCTGCTCAGTCATGGGCCATTCTCTCCTTCCAACGCCTGCTTCAGCTTCTCCCGGCCCCGTTTGAGCCGCATCTTTACCGCCGACGCGCCCAGCCGGAGCGCCCGGGAGATCTCTTCCACGGTGCAATCCTCAAAATAATACAAAACCAGCGGGACGCGGTATTCCTCCGGCAGCTTGTCCAACACATCCCGGACCTCGCTCTCCCTGTCCCATACGCCCGCTTCGGCCACAGCGTCCAGGGGGACGCTCTGACGCATCGCCCGGCGGCGCAGGGCGTCCTTGCACTGGTTCACCGTCACCCGGAGCATCCAAGCTTTTTCATGCTCCGCCGACAAAAAAAGATGGGGCCTGAGCAGATACTTTTCAAATACGCTCTGTACCGCGTCCTCCGCGTCCTCCCGGTTTTTCAGCATGGACAGGGCCAGGCGGTACAAGGTGGACGCATGGCGGTCGTACAATTCCTCTATGGGGTTGCCTTCCTCCGGCAGATACAGCAGCACAGCGATCCCTCTCTTTACTGATAATACCTC
>CANSLL010000182.1 GCA_947647695.1 uncultured Clostridia bacterium
ATAAACTCGAGAAGACACTTAATCCAGCGAAAGAAGCAGACAAGGCGTTACTTGACATTATTGACAGGATTAAAAACCCAGTTGCAGATAATCCTGTCACTGACGAAGAGTATCAGGCACTATTTGAGCGTTACATCACTGACAATGGCGCATACGAAGCCCCCAACTCGGGCGTGCTGTTCAGCAACCACGGCAACGGCAACGATCCCAGCAACATCACCGCTGCGAACATCTCCGTGTCGAAAGCCTGGGCCAGCAACGAGGTCCACGTCGTGGCCTCCTTCGTCCGGCCCACAAACCTGGAGACCGGCACCACTGACAACAGCAACATCATCCATATGCGCGCCCTGATGGAGACCAAGATGGACTACCTGCCCGGCACCATCAACGACAAGGCCGTCACCGGCAACGTCTCCATGTTCCACGGCACCTTCCAGGAAATGCTGGCAAACATCGAGGGCGTTCTGGGCAACGATATCCGCAGCACCACGATCATGCTCAACGACCACTACGAGGCCGCCGTCGAGTTAGACAGCAGCCGCATGAACGTCTCCGGCGTAGACCTGAACGACGAAGCCACCAACCTGATGCAATATCAGAAATCCTACTCCGCCGCCTGCCGTTTGATGACGGTGCTGGACGAGGTGCTGGATAAACTGATCAACAACACAGGCATCGCGGGCAGATAAGGAGGATTTGAATCATGTATATTCGCTCTACCACCAACGGCGTCCTCAACGGCTACCGTTACAATTTGCAGACCTCGTTCAATACCTTGAATCACGCGCTCAACACCATGTTGACCTGCCGCACCTTCAACAGCTTCGGCGAGGACCCCGCAGCGGCCACCCAGGCGTTCCAGCTGCGCCGCGCGTTTTTGCGCACCGACTCCCAGTACACCGTCGGCAGCAACGTCGTCCGCCGCTACGAGATCGCCTACTCCACCTCGGAAAGCGTCGTCAACCGCGTGGATAACACGGTTGGCGATAGAAGTGAGAACTCCTTCGACGCAATTTTGCGCGCCGCAAATGATCCCACCGGTCCGGGCCGCTTGGCGCTGGGCCAGGAGCTGGATGAGCTGGCCGAGTCCATCGTTCAGAGCATGAACTCCGCCAAATACGGCGATACCTTTGTTTTCGCCGGCGCCGACGGCCTGAAAGTCCCCTTTGAGTGGAAATTCGATGAAAACGGCGAAAAGGCCGGTTTGTTGTACCGTGGCGTCGATGTCAACGCCGCCAAGGGTTCCTCCGACGAGGCTACCTTGAAATATCTTTCCGAGCAGGAAGCCACCTATGTGGACATCGGCCTTGGCATTCAGGAGGACAACGACGGAGAAATCATTTCTGCCAGCGCCTTTAACGCCACGCTCCAGGGCATCAATTTCCTGGGCTACGGCATGGACGAGGAGGGCGATCCGGTCAACGTCGTTTCCCAGGTTGTGGAGATGAGCAAGATTTTGCGGCGCTGCAATCAGGATACCGGCGCGTTTGCAAGCACGCAGGACAAGGAAGATTTTATCCGTCTGGCAAACAAGTTCAAGGACTCCGCGGACATCCTAAAAACCGAGCGCGCGGAGCTGACCACCACTGCCAGCTTCCTCAAGACCAACCAGACCCAGCTGGAAAAGACCGCGGATACCCTGAACGAGCAGTTGGATTCCATTGAGCGTGTTGATTTAGCCGATGCCATCAGTTCTTTCTCCTGGGCGCAGTACTGCTACAATGCCGCATTGAAAATGGGCAACAGCGTGCTGTCTCAAAGTCTGATGGACTATATGAGCTAATCTGCATAAGATATTCTAAAAGAAAGGAGAAGTGTAAATGTATCCTCTGATTGAGATCCAAACCGTACCTATTGAGATCGAGATGAAGGTCAGCCACGCCAAGCTGGAATATACCCGCGGCACCGCAGATCTGGAGATTTCCCGCAACGACGGCGGGCTTCAGATTCACAGCCGCCCCATCCGCCTGAATCTGGACACCTTCGAGGCCCGCAATTCTATTTTCCCCACGCCCGTGCGCGCCACGAAGCAGAACGCCCAGAAGGGCGAGCAGGCGGCCTATGAAGCCACGGCGACCTATGCCCAGCAGGGTCAGCTTCTTCTGAAAGCGAAGGTGGGACAAGAAATGGTCACTCAGTTCGCCTCGGACGCTGTCACGCGCGATCTGAAAACAAATGTCGGCATTCGTTTCATCCCCACCGTCGGCCCGGAAGTTACCTGGGACCCCGGCGAGATGAACATCCGTTTTGAAATGGATAAACTGAATTTCGACTGGCGTTTGAATCATCCCCAGTTTGAGTTTACCCCCGGCGACATTGAGATCTCGGTGAAACAGCAGCCGGACGTCGTCATCAAATATGTGGGCGGACCGATCTATGTCCCCCCCTCTTCCGACCCCAACTACGAGCCTGTGGACGTACAGGCCTGAAGGGAATCTTGAAATGGAGGCATTGCCTTGAAGCTGCAAACCAAATATTTTGGCGAAATCGATTACGAAACAGCGGAAACCATTGCATTCCCTGTAGGCCTGTTCGGCTTCGAGGAGGAGCGGTCGTTCCTCCTGTTGCCCTTTGACGAAAGCGGCAGTCTGCTGTGCTTCCAAAGCACGGCGACCCCTGCCCTGGCGTTTCTGGCCATGGACCCCTTCACCCTGCTGCCGGATTACGATCCCAAATTGCAGGCGGAGGAGCTGCGCGCGTTGGGCGTTTCGGAAAACTGCGCGTTGCACTACTATGTGCTGTGCGCGCTGAAGCGTCCGGTATCGAACAGCACGGTCAACTTAAAGTGTCCCATTTCCATCAACGTAGAGACCAGGACGGCCCGCCAGGTGATCCTGGACACGGACCGGTATGAGATGCGCCATCCTTTAGCGGAGTTTCGCCGCGAGGAGGAGGAAGTTTCATGCTGATTTTACAGCGCCGGGCCGGGGAGTCTCTGGTCATCGGCGAGGACATCACGGTATCGGTGGTGTCTGTGGATGGGAACCGGGTCAGCCTGGCCATTTCCGCGCCGGGGCACATTCCCATTTTGCGCAGCGAGCTGATCGTGGCCAGGGACGCCAACCGGGACGCTGCCAGCGAGGAGGTATCTCCGTCGGAGCTGCTGGATCTGCTGGGCGGCGTACTGGAGCATCCGGGACCGCGAAAACCGCTTGATTTTGCGAAGGATCAAAAGGAAGGAGAGGAAACGCCATGATGGATTCGATTGCCAGTATGGCCATGGACATGAGTGCGGCGCAGTTTGAATACGCCTATTCGATTGCCATGACGAAAAAGACGATGGATATGCAGGAAATGGCCGGTCAGGAGCTGTTAAATATGCTCCCAGACATGCCCGCGGGGCTTCCCAAGGGGAATTTCATCGACACATACGCATGATTCTTAAAGGGGGGGACTTCGTCCCCCCTTTTGATCCCCCCTCTCCCCGTGAAAACGGGGATTCCTTTTTTGGGGCGGGTGGGCCCAGGGTCTTGGGTGCAACTCCGTTGCGGGGGTGCGGCTGTGATGTCACGTTGGTGTGACCGCTTCGCTGGGACTGCGCGTCCCAGACCCGCGGGTACTTTCTGTGCGGACAGAAAGTACCCAAAGAGCCGCTTAAGGGACGGCGAGCAGCGATGCTGCGCCTTCGGCGCGACATCGCCAGTCGCCTTACCCTTAAGAATCCCTTTTCCCATTTGAGGGATTGCTGCGTTGCGATACGCTCCCGCGCCGCGTTTGAACCAGTCCGGTCATTGATGCCGGTCCCCCCGAAGTGCTTTGCGATGGGTCAGTGATCGCTTTATTGTATCTAAGCACTGATAAGGGGAAGGGTGCAAGACAGGACTACACCTACCTCTTGCGCCGCTCCCCGCTTCGCTGGCCGCTAAGTTGGGTGCGATGAGGAAAGTGTTGCGTTGATCGCTTTTCCTTCGTCCTTCGTCCCCCGTAAAAACTCAAATGCGACCCGTTGCGCTGGCCGCTAACAGGTGCGTTAGGAAAAGGTTCCACTGCCGCACCACTGAGCGCGGAGCGCGGAAAGAGAAAGAATACCTCGCGCAAAGCCGCTGTGCGACCGTCAGCAATGACGGGACACGTCTATGAGACCACTGACCTATCGCAAAGCACCTCGGAGAGGCCGGGAGCAATGACCGGATTGCTTATAGAAACAACGCTCCAACGTACCGCAAAGCATAGACACGCAAAAATAAGAAAGGGATTCTTAAGGGGCGGCGACTGGCGATGTCGTGCCGGAGCAAAGCTC
>CANSLL010000183.1 GCA_947647695.1 uncultured Clostridia bacterium
GGAAGGATTCACAAAGGGCGTTTCAAGGAGAAACGGAAAAACAGAAAAAGACGCTGAAAAATACAACTTTTCCCTTGCCGCGGCGGGGAATATCAAGTATAATATATGCCTGTCAATCATCAAGATGGCTTAAACAGGAAGGAGAGGGACTATGGAACACCGTCCGGTGGGCGTATTTGATTCCGGCCTTGGCGGACTGACTGCTGTGCGTGAGCTGATGCAGCTGCTGCCCGGAGAGGATATCATTTATTTCGGCGACACGGCGCGGGTGCCCTACGGCAGCCGTTCGCCGGAGACGATCCTGAAATTCGCCCGGCAGGATATGAATTTTCTATGCTCCTTCGACCTCAAAGCCGTGGTCATTGCCTGCGGCACGGTGAGCACCACGTCCCTGGCCACGCTCCAGGACGAGTACGACCTGCCTGTGATCGGTGTGGTAGAGCCGACGGCGGCGATGGCCGCCCGTCAAACCCGCAGCGGAAGGATTGGATTGATCGCCACCCAGGCGTCCATCCGGTCCGGGGCCTATGAGCGGGCGCTCCACCGCCTGGACGGGAGCATCCAGGTCACCGGTGCGGCGTGTCCGCTGTTTGTCCCGTTGGTGGAAAACGGGCGTTTCCGTCCGGGCGATGTGGTGATCGAGACCGTGGCGCGGGAATATCTCCGGCCCATGAAGGACGCGGGGGTCGATACCCTGATGCTGGGCTGTACCCACTATCCCCTGCTGCACGACGTGATCGCCGGGGAAATGGGCCCGGAGGTGACGCTGATCTCTTCCGGCTACGCGGCGGCCCTGGCCTTAAAGACGCTGCTGGCGGAGCGGGATGATCTGTCCGGCGCGGCCCAGGGGGATACGTCTTATTTCGTCAGCGACACGGTGGACGGGTTTGAACAGGCGGCCAGCCTGTTTTTGCGCTGTGACCTCAAGGGCATGGCCCAACAGATCAACATTGAAAAGTATTGATGGAGACGGCGCCATGAAAAGGGATGTGAGGATCACCCTGCGCGGCGAACAGAGCTTTGCGAACGGGGAAAAGGACTCCGTGGAGTTTACGACCGAGGGAACGCTGACCACGGCGGATTGGGGCTGCCAGCTGGACTACGACGAAAGCGTCCTGACGGGGATGGAGGGCGCCCATACGGCCGTTCGGGTGCGCGGCGGTTCCGTATCTCTGCTGCGCACAGGGACGTTCCGCGCCCGGATGCGCTTTGAGCCGGGCAAAAAGCATACGGCTCCCTATGAGACGCCCTATGGCAGCTTTTCCATGTCTGTGCTGGCCCATACCCTGCGCGGCGGCTTGACGGAGCAGGGCGGCACGCTGGAGATCGGCTATGTGGTGGAGCTGGAGCATGTGGTGTCGGGGGACAACCGTTTCCTTCTGACGGTGGTCCCATGGAAGGACCGGAAGAAAAGGATACTTGAAAAAGAAATCAAAAGACATCAAAAAGGATGGTTGAGATATGATCAATATGATTCAGCAGGCAAAGGACCAGGTGGCGGAGCTGGTGGAGCAGGCGTACCATGCCGCTGTGGAGAAGGGGCAGCTCCCCGCCGCCGGGGATACGATCCGGGGCAGCGTGGAGATCCCAAAGGACAGCCGCAACGGCGACTATACCTCAAACTTTGCCCTGGCGGGGGCCAAGGCGCTGAAGTGTAAGCCCCGGGACTTGGCGGAGATCCTGCGGCAGAACCTTGTTCTGGACGGCACTTATTTTGAAAAGGCGGAGATCGCGGGCCCCGGCTTTTTGAATTTCACCGTCAGCGATCTCTGGTATGACGGGGTGCTGGCTGCTGTGGAACAGGAAGGGGCGGATTACGGCAGCTCCGACATGGGCCGCGGCGAGCGTGTGATGGTGGAGTTTGTTTCCGCCAACCCCACCGGGCCCATGACCATCGGCAACGCCCGCGGCGGCGTGCTGGGCGATACGCTGGCGTCGGTGCTGGAGAAGACGGGCCACCAGGTCTGGCGGGAGTTTTACGTCAATGACGCCGGCAGCCAGGTGGACAAGTTCGGCCGCAGCATCGAAGCGCGGTATCTCCAGCTGCTCTACGGCGAGGATCAGGTGGCGTTCCCCGAGGACGGCTACCATGGCATGGACATTGTGGAGATGGCCCAGCGTATTTACGACAGGGACGGGGACAAGTACAAGGACACGCCCTCTGAAGAGCGCCAGCGCGTCTTTGCGGAGTTTGGAGTGCCGTATAACATCGCCTTGATGAAGCAACACTTAGAGCGGTACCGCATCCATTTTGACGAGTGGTTTTTGGAGAGCGCCCTGCATAACAGCGGATACGTCGCCGAGACGGTGGACTTGCTGGCACAGGGCGGACACACCTACGAAAAGGACGGCGCCCTGTGGCTGCGCAATACCGATTTTGGCGCGGAAAAGGACGAGTGCCTGCGGCGCGCCAATGGGTTTTATACCTATTACGCCGTGGATATTGCATACCACCGCAACAAGTTCGTCCAGCGGAAATTCGACCGGGTCATCGACGTCTGGGGCGCGGACCACCACGGCCATGCCATCCGTTTCAAGGCGTCCATGACCGATCCGGTGCTGGGCATCGACGCGGACAAGCTCGATTTCCTCATTATGCAGATGGTACGCCTGGTGCGGGACGGCGAGACGGTAAAGGTCAGCAAGCGCACGGGGAAGGCCCTGACACTGAACGACTTGCTGGACGAGATCAGCGTGGATGCCTGCCGGTTCTTCTTCAACGCCAAGCCCGACACTCATCTGGAGTTTGACCTGGGCCTGGCGGTCCGGGAGGACAGCGAGAATCCGGTCTACTATGTCCAATACGCCCATGCGCGCATTTGCAGTCTGCTGAAGATGCTTGCGGGGGAGGGCGTCGCCCCTGTGCCCGCGGCGGAGGTGGACGTATCTGTGCTGAACGACGAGGCGGCGCGGGAGCTGATCAAGCAGCTTTCCCAGTATCCCGAGGAGCTGCGCCTGGCGGCGCGAGACTACGATCCTTCCCGCATCAACCGCTATTTGGTCACCCTGGCGTCCAGGTTCCATAAGTTTTACAATGCCGACCGCATCAAGGGCGAGGAAGCGCGTGTCCTGAATGCCCGCCTCAAGCTGGCGGATACGGTCCGTTCCGTGCTGGAAAACGGCCTGGATGTGATCGGCGTGACTGCGCCGGAGCATATGTAAGATACTTCAAAGGAAATACTGCGCATCTTTTTTGAAAGAGAGTTTTGCTTTACTTTGCAGCCGACGTGGAACAGGAACGGGCGCGGGGAGGGCAGGATCTGTGAGGACGTTTGGGAGTTTACAAATTGTTCATCGATTATCAATAAACTTTTCATCACTTCCGGCAAATGCTGTGGTATCTTATAGATGCAGACAGGAAAGCCCCCCAAAAACTTTCTTGGACACACTCTCTTTCTTTCTCTCAATAAAAGTGCCGGCGGCGCAGCAGAACACGCCGCCGGTACGAAAACCGGCAAAACAGGCAAGGGAGAGGTAACCTCTTTTCGGTTACCTCTCCTTTGCCGTTTGCGGATAGCCGGCGGCAGTTTCGTTGCGGGGATATCCAAATCAGCGGAAAATCAAATAGAGTGGGCAAAATAAGGTGGATTTCTTTTCTGGTTTATGCTATGCTTTTTTCAGAATAGGCAGCATATCAGAGAAGTATGTGGAGGTACCGTCATGTTTTGGAAACTGCGAATGCGTCCCGGAGAAGAGGAAAGAAACGTATACGCCGAAGCGGCGGAATACGGAATTATCTGCAAGCCCCAGGACTTGCAGGGAATCGCGGAACGCCTGGACAAATATATCAAAAAGACAAAAGTGCGGGGAGCGGGTCTGGCAAAATACATTGGGCGCAGCCACCTCCTCTGGGGCGGCGGCGAAAAGTGGTATGAATGGGGCATGGGCCTGTCCTGCGCGAAAGAAGGGCGTTTGAGCAATGAGCAGGGGCGGATGTGGTATTTTGAGCTCCTGCCGAACCGGCATTATTTTTTGGAGCAGGATACAGCCGAAGAAGTCTATGAATTTCCTGAACGAAAAGACATCCAGTATTACTTCGTTCTGGTCAAATATTATTGGTATTATAAAGAAGACGGCAAAATTGTATATACCGGCACTAATGACGGGCGAAAACAGCGGGAGGCGTTTTTTCAAGGCCTGCTGGACTCCATTGGCTTTCCGGTAGAAGTTCTGTATACTTACCCGGAAGATTCCTCCGCGCTCTTCCATAAATAG
>CANSLL010000184.1 GCA_947647695.1 uncultured Clostridia bacterium
TGGCTGACAGCTAAGACGATACATAAGATCGATGGTCCTCATCATTGGCCCCGTCCTTATTTCTATAGCCTGAAGCAGTTTGGCCCTGAAATGAAGGATGCATGGGTTTGCTCCCAGATGTTCAGCAACATCCCCTATGAGCAGTGGATGAACGACGAGGGACCCAAGCTGGTAAAGCTGTGCCATGACAACGGCGTAATGTTCATCGGTTCTGTCTGCGGTATCGGCGAAGATCCTGCCACCTGGGTTGAGCTGATCAAGGATATGGAAGGCATCGGCGTAGACGCTATCGAGCTGGATACCGGCGGCCCCCATGCTACCTTCGGCGCAGTTGCTTCCCAGCTGGATGTGGGCGCGCCTCTGGCCATGAATCCTGACAAAGCGCTGCACATTGGTAAAATCTGCTCCGAGGCAACGAAGCTGCCCATCATCTATAAGTGCACGCCCCAGTGCGTCAACCAGGCTGCGGTCGCTATGGCGATCAAAGAGTCCGGCTGCGCAGCCATCACCGCGAACAATGCGTTCTACGGCGCCTGGATCGATCATGAAACCGGTAGCTTCTACGGCGGCCCCTATGCAGTCGGCGGCCTGATCGGTCGTCCCTGGCAGCTGTTCTCCCTGCCGAAGCTCCTGGAGACCACCGCGACCGTCAAGGGCTTCCCCGTGTGCGGCGTGGGCGGCATCTTCACCTGGGACGACTGCGTGCGTTACCTCATGGCTGGCTCTCATATCACCGGTCTGTGCTCCGCTGTGTACTCCCGCGGCGTTGGCGTCCTGAAGGATTGTATCGATGGTCTGGATGCGTTCATGGACCGCAAGGGCTACAAGAGCATCGAAGACTTCAAGGGCTGCGTCGTGGATCAGTTCGGCTTCGTGCGCGATTGGCCGAAGGAAAACAAGATGGCAGCGAAGACCCCGATCCTGCCTCATTTTGCCAACGAGAACTGCACGAAGTGCCGCGTCTGCGAGAAGGTGTGCCCCTACGGCGCAATCAATGTGGACGCAGAAGGCGCGCATGTGGATCCCGATGTGTGCTTCGGCTGCGGCTGGTGCATGGGCCACTGCCCGCAGACTGCAAAGCTGGATCATTCCAAGCAGGTCATTACCATGGTCCGCGAGGAGACCGGCGAGGTCGTATGGGACGGCCACGGCACGCACAAGCCCTGGGCCGCGGATCTGCCCGATCATGCAGGCGAGTGGACGCTGCCTCTGAAATAAGAGTGGGTATCCTGTTTCCTGAATCATTCCCTGAAACTGTCCAAATCAACTGAAAACGCACAAAGGCAGCTCAAGGGTATCCTGGGCTGCCTTTATGCGAATTTTTATCCATACCCCGCAGCAGAGCGGTTTATCCGCGTTGCTGACAGCAAGAAAGGAACGATGTTATTATGGCAAAAGCAACAAGAGAAATCATCAAGCGCGAGGTCAACGGCGAGCCCTCAACTGCGCGTGTAGCGCTGCGTTATCATGAGCTGCTCACGAAAGAGGCATATATCGATTCCGAGCGTGCGGAGCTGTATACGGAATATGTAAAAAAGCATTGGGATGAGCCGCTGTATCTGCGCGCAGGCGGCGCCATGAAGGCGGTGCTTTCCGGCCTGACGCCCAAGATCTGGGACGGCGAGCTGATCGTGGGCAGCCAGTCGAAGTATTTCCTGGGCACGCAGGTGTATCCTGAATATGAGACGTGGATGCTGGAGGGCTTCAAGAACATCAAGCGCGAAGAAGAGCGCTACATGGAAGGCTCTTTGCAGAAGAAGGACGGCGAGCGTCTGGGCATTTACCGCATCTATCCCGAAGACAGCAAGAAGATCCTGGATATGGCAAACTTCTGGGAGGGCATGGACTGGCGTTCCCAGGCGGAGAAGTGCCTGAAGGAAACGATGGCGGACTATGACCAGGTGGAGAAATGGCAGCAGCAGCTGGTGTTCCTGCGGTTTATGTTCGACG
This sequence comes from uncultured Clostridia bacterium, assembly GCA_947647695.1. Classification (GTDB taxonomy): domain Bacteria; phylum Bacillota; class Clostridia; order Oscillospirales; family Oscillospiraceae; genus Pseudoscillospira. The sequence continues at coordinate 1,951 of CANSLL010000184.1, forward strand.
TGCCGGAAGGGCGCGTGATCGTGGACTATCAGAAGGTCATCGACCTTGGCGTAGAGGGCCTGATTGCGATCTGCGAGGGGCAGATCAAGAAGCTGGGCGAGCTGCGCACCCAGGAGCAGTTTGACAAGTACAACTTCTACAAGGGCACGATCCTTGCGCTGGAAGGCATGATCGCATATGCGAACAACTACGCTGCCGAGGCAGAGCGCCAGGCGGCGGAGTGCAAGGACGCCAAGCGTAAGGAAGAGCTGCTGGAGATCGCGCGCATCTGCCGCAAGGTGCCTGCAAAACCTGCGGATACGTTCCGTGAGGCGATCCAGTCCTTCTGGTTCACCCATCTGATCATGTTCCTGGAGCTGAACGGGCGCGGCATGTCCCCCGGACGGTTCGACCAGTATATGTATCGTCCCTATCTGAACGAGAAGAACGCGGGCAAGATCACGGATGCGGAGGTGCTGGAGTATCTGGAGCTGATGCGCGTGAAATGCACCGAGCTGACTCGTGCCCATGCGACCTTCACCGAGTCCTATCTGGGCGGCAGCATTTATCAGAACCTGACCCTGGGCGGCGTGGACCGTTACGGCCATGCGGCGGACAACGAGCTGTCCCGTCTGGTGCTCCAGGCCGGAATCAATGTGAAGACCTGGCAGCCGACGCTGTCCGTGCGTTGGTGCGACGAGATGTCCTACGACTTCAAGGCGGCTGTGGTCAACTGCATCAAGGCCGGCAGCGGCTATCCCGCGCTGTTCAGCGACAAGGTGGCGATCAAGCACTTTACCGAAAAGACCGGCGCGTCCATCGAAGATGCGAGAGACTGGGCGCCCTGCGGCTGCGTGGATATGCAGATCTGCGGCAAGCGTATGCCCATGTATGCAGTGCCTCACACCAACAACCTGAAGGTTTTTGAGCTGATGATGTACAACGGCGTCAACCCGATCACGGGCGACAAGCTGATTGACCCCATGATCGACTTTGAGAACGCCACCTTCGAGCAGATGGTTGCGGAGTACAGCCGGATCATGCACGTCATCGTCAAGCGCGAGGAAGACTATTGGAACACCATCATGGTGGTCCACAACAGCCTGGGTCTGGTCCATCCGATCATGTCCGCGCTGCTGGACGACTGTCTGGAGCGGGGCGAGCACGCCTATGAAGGCGGCTGCCGTTTCAACGATTCGCCTTACGTCATTTCCTGCGGCGCCGTCAACGTGGCCAACAGCCTGGCGGCGATCAAGAAGAACGTCTTCGAGGAGAAGAAGTTCACCATGAAGGAACTGATGACGGCGATCCGCGCGAACTACGAGGGCTACGACGAGATCCGCAAGGCGATGCTCGACGCGCCCAAGTACGGCAACGACGACGATTATGTGGATGAGATCCTGGCTGAGGTGTACGACGCATGGGCCAGCGCTTCTACTCAGGTGAAGAACTGGGTGGACGACGGTTCCTATTGGCAGCCCAGCACGCTGTCCGTGACCACCCAGGTGCTGCACGGCAAGGCCTGCAACGCCACGCCCGACGGCAGAAAGAATCAGGATACCGTATCCGACGGCGCCCTGTCCGCATTCCCCGGCACGGATGTGAGCGGCCCCACCGGCCTGATCCATTCCGCGACCAAGGTCCATGTGGATAACCTGCAGTCCACGCTGTTCAATATGAAGTTCAATCCCGCCGCCATCGAAGGCGAGGCCGGCACCAAGAAGTTCATTGCTCTGAACGACGCCTACTTCAACCTGGGCGGCTATCAGGTGCAGTACAACGTGGTGGACAGCAATATGCTGGTAGACGCAATGGAGCATCCCGAAAACTATTCGGATCTGATGGTCCGTGTGGCTGGCTTTACCGCCAAGTTCATCGACCTTGGTCCCGATGTGCAGAAGCAGATCATCGACCGTACCCAGTTCGACGAGGCGTAAGCGTGAGAGCGCTCTTTCAGGCTATGATGCCTGAGAGAAGAGCCCCCTGGTAATTACTCCCCTCAGGGAAAACAGCGCCGGGGCCGCTGTTTCAAGTGGCCCCGACACTGTTTTCATAGCGATGGAAAGGAGGAATGTGGCGGCGGTAAAGCATGGACGCGACTATGGATTGCAAGCGGGGACGGGCCGGATGACGTAAATTTTATGGAGGAAAATGGAGGTAACAACATGGCGAATTTGAAGACTAATTTCTTAGGTTTTGAATTGAAGAATCCCATCGGCGTTTCTTCCTGCGATTATGGTGAGAAATTGTTGTATGCCAAGC
>CANSLL010000185.1 GCA_947647695.1 uncultured Clostridia bacterium
AGGGGTGCGATTACATGTATATGCAGGAGGTCATGGTGAACAACGAGGTAGGCCTGCACGCCAGACCCGCCACGTTCTTTATCCAGAAGGCCAACGAGTTCAAAAGCGGCATCTGGGTGGAGAAGGATGAACGCCGTGTCAATGCAAAAAGTTTGTTGGGCGTGCTGTCTTTGGGCATTGTCCAGGGGACGGCCATCAATCTGATCGCGGACGGCAACGACGAGAAGGAAGCCGTCGCTGCGCTGGCAGAGCTGGTGTCCACCAACTTCGCTGAGTGAAAAGGAATTTGGAGCAAAAAGCTGCCGCGTTGCCGAACGCGGCAGCCTTTTTTGCTGAGGGGGAAGCCGGAGGCGCGGGTCGCGGCTTGGCGCTGCCATGAACCGCTTTGAGCGGTACCATGTGTCCCAAAGGGGCGAAACCGCCGCGCCGCAAGAAAAAAACGGCGGATGGGACACGGGACCGGCGGAAGGGAGGAGACCGCTTTGACCAAGCAGGAATTGAAGGACAAGGCCAATGGCCTGCCGCTCAGTCCGGGGGTCTACATCATGATGGACGCCCAGAATGTGGTGATCTATGTGGGCAAGGCGAAGCGCCTGAAAAACCGGGTCAGCCAGTATTTCCAGGAGAACGCCGGCCACAACGAAAAGACGCGGCGCATGGTCTCCAGGATCGACCATTTCGACACGATTATCGCCTCCAGCGAGTTCGAGGCGCTGATCCTGGAAAACGCGTTAATCAAGCAGTATATGCCAAGATACAATATTCTGCTGAAGGACGACAAGGGATACCCCTTCGTTCGCCTGACGGTGAAGGAGGAGTATCCCGTGTTCTCCCTGGCCAACACCATGCGCCAGGACGGCGCCCGGTACTTCGGCCCCTATGGCGGGCGCACTGAGACCCGCGCCGCGGTCAACGCCGTCTGTCAGGCGCTGAAGCTGCCCACCTGCCGACGCAAATTCCCCCGGGACATCGGCAAGGAACGCCCCTGTTTGAACTTCCATATGGGCAAGTGCGACGGCTTCTGCACCGGCACGCCGGGCAAGGAGGAATACCGCAGCCGGATCGACAGGGCGACGCTGCTGCTCACGGGAAAGGGCAAAGAGGTCAGCGCCGCGTTGAGTGAAGAAATGACGCGCCAGGCAGAAGCGCTGAACTTTGAGCGGGCGGCGTCCCTGCGCGACCAGATCGCCGCCATCGATGTGCTGAGCAAAAAGCAAAAAGTCATTGCTGGCGTCATGCCGGAGACGGATATCTGGGGATTGTACCGCGGCGAGGTGAAATCGTGCTACGCCGTACTCCATTATCGGGACGGCCAGCTGGTCAGCCGGGAGACGGAGGTGTTTTCCCAGCGTATGGACGAGGGAGCCGAGGAGCTGCTGCCCCTGGTGCTGGCTCAGTATTACCTTGGCCGCAGCGTTCTGCCCCGGGAGATCTGGCTGCCGCTGTCCATCGAAGACCCGGACACCATGGAGCAGGCCCTGAGCCAGCACGGCGGGAGCCGCGTCCTGGTGCGCACGCCCCGCCGGGGAGAGAAAGCGGACCTGATCCGCCTGGCCAACCGCAACGCCCAGGAGGAGGCGGAGCGGGTTACATCGGAGGCCGAGCGCGTCAGCCGGACCCTGGAGCTGCTGGCAAAGATGACGGGGCTGAGGGAGGCGCCCCGGCGCATGGAGTCTTATGATATCTCCAACACGGGAAGCAGCGATATCGTTGCATCCATGGTGGTTTATGAGGGCGCGCGTCCGAAAAAGAGCGCCTACCGGAAATTCCACATCAAGTCCGTCGGCGCGCCGGACGATTACCGCTCCATGGAGGAGGTCCTCACCCGCCGCTTGCAGCGCTTCGCGGATGGCAATGAAAAGTTTGCGCCCCTGCCGGACGTGTTCCTGATCGACGGCGGCGCGACCCATGCGGCGGTGGCGGAGACCGTGCTCCGGCGCTTTGGACTGAGCATACCGGTGTTCGGCATGGTCAAGGACGACCGCCACCGCACCCGCGCGCTGATCACCGCCGGACGGCGGGAGATCGGCATCCAGGCCAGCGAGCCGGTATTTTCCTTGATCGGACAGATCCAGGAGGAGACCCATCGCTTTGCCGTAACCTACCACCATCAAAGGCATACGAAAAGCAGTTACCGCAGCGCGCTGGATGAAATACCGGGCGTCGGACCGGAGCGGAAGAAAAAATTACTCCGTGCCTTTGGCACCGTCAAGGCGATCCGGGCAGCGGAGCTGGAGGAGCTGGAAAACGTGCTGCCCCGCGCCGCCGCCCAGGCGGTCTACGACCGGTTCCACGGCGCGGAGGAAGCACATACAGAGGAGGGGCCGTCATGAGAGTCATTACCGGCACGGCCAAGGGCCGCAGGCTGAAAGAATTAAAGGGCAATGAGACCCGTCCCACCACCGACCGGGTGAAGGAAGGGATCTTCAATATCATTCAATTCGACATCGAAGGACGCCGGGTGCTGGATTTGTTCGGCGGCACGGGCCAGCTGGGCATCGAGTGTCTGTCCCGCGGCGCGGCCGGCGCTACCTTTGTGGATGCCCGCGCGGATGCTTGCCGCCTGATCCGGGACAACCTTGCACTGACGGGCTTGTCGGACCGCGCCCGGGTGTTGACGGCGGACTATGCATCGGTACTGCCGTCTCTGAGGGAAAAGTACGATATCATATTTTTAGACCCGCCCTACCAAACAAAGTTACTGGAGCGGTCCCTGGAATTGATTTCTCAGTTTGACATTCTCAGGGAACATGGTATAATTGTCTGCGAAAGTGGATGGGACAAGACCCTGCCGGCGCTTTCTCCCCCTTATGGCGAGTACCGCGCGTATCGCTATGGACAGATCAAGATTACGGTCTGCCGCCGCAGCTGATACCGTGAGCGAGAGAGGTTTCCTGTTGTGATCACAGCTGTTTATCCCGGAAGTTTCGACCCCATTACCCTGGGGCATATCGACATCATCGCCCGTGCCGCCAAATGTTTTGACCGGCTGTATGTCTGCGTCATGATCAATGCGGACAAGCGGAACCCCATGTTTACCCCCGAGGAGCGGATGGAGTTTGTCAAAAAAGCCGTGGCGCGCTACGAAAATGTGCAGGCGGAAGCCTGGAGCGGATTGCTGACGGATTACGCCCAGCAAAAGGGCGCCACAGTGCTGGTCAAAGGCGCCCGAAACGTGTGCGATTTCGACAGCGAGTATCAGATGTCGCTGATCAATAAAGGGATCAAGGCGGATCTGGAAACGGTGATCTTGCCCGCAAGCGCGGAATATATCCATTTCAGCTCGTCCATGGCGCGGGAAATGATCCGCTACCGTCAGCCCCTGCATCAGTATCTTCCGGCGGAGATCGTACCGGAGGTTGACCGCATTGCGGAAGCGAAAAGAATCAGGAGGTAACATGCCATGGAAAATGATGTTCAGCAGCTGATCGATCTGCTGTATGATATGATCGACAATGCCAAGGGAGGACTCCTGGGCGGCGATAAATGCGTCATCGACCGCAACCGTGCGCTGGATTACCTTGACGAGATCCGCGCGCAGCTTCCCTCGGAGTTGGAGGAGGCCAAAAAGCTGATGGCTGCCCGCTCGGAGTATGTGGCGAATGCGAAAAAGGAGGCGGAAAATCTCCGCCAGCGCGCCCAGAGCGACGCAAAGCATATTGTATCGGAAAGCGAAACGCTTCACACTGCCCGCCAGCAGGCAAACGATATCCTGCGCAAGGCCGAAGAGCGCACGCGGGAGATGTACCGCGTGGCAAACGAGTACACCGAGGACGCCCTGAAGCGTACCGAGGACGCCCTGCAGGCTGCGCTGGAGGAAGTGCGCATGTCCCACCGCCAGTATACGGACGTCTCCCGCAGCAAAATGCAGGAGGCGCTGCGAAGCGTAAAACCGAACGCCGGCGAAAACCCCTCCGAGGAATCGTGACGGATACGTTCTGTTCCTGTGTCATAAAAGATTAAAAATACCCCTCCGTTTCGGCGGAGAGGGTATTTTTTTATAACATTTTCCATCATTTCCGCCGTTGTGTGGAAAATGCGAGGGTTGACAAAATTTCAAAAAATTTCCAGCCCGGAAAAAATTTTTTAGGAACATTTTTGCACAAGATAGAAATAGGCCGATTTGTGGAAGAAAGAAAAACGGATACAATTTGTGATACAAAATGGCAAAACGGTACAAGATAAA
>CANSLL010000186.1 GCA_947647695.1 uncultured Clostridia bacterium
AAAAGTGTAATTGGCATCGTTGCACTCTTAAGATTGGTAAAGCACAAGAAAGCCATCTACTAAAACAATGCCGTCGCTGACATAAATCTGATAGTCCGCCATCTCCTGGCCGCCGTCCAAGCCCAGCTGCTGCGGCGTCATCGTATACATATAATCCACAGCATCCGTCAGCGACAGGTTCTCCCGCTCGTTGATGGCGCCCTCTGCCGTATCCGCTGTGATCGTACAGCCTTCCTCATTCCACTCGATCATCAACAGGCGCAGCGTGCCTTCCTCTTCTTCACTGGCCGCCGCCAGACGCACGACACCCTCCGGCGCCGTATAATCCGGGGCGTCGCTGAGGTAAAACTCATCGTCCACCACAGAAAAGCTGTAGGCTTCCTCCAGGGATGCCGCATAGGCCTTCACCACCGCGCCGGGTTCAGCAATACCGGTATAAGTATAGACCGCGGCCGTCTCTCCCTCTTCCGGCTCTGCAACCGTGCAGACCCAGACCTCGTCCTCCGGGAGATCCTCCCCAGGCGCCAGCGCCTCAATAGACAGGCCGCCGGAAAAATAGCTCTCAGGCAACTTTTGCGGTTTCTCTCCCTGCAACGTCGGCAGGACGCGCTTTCCCACCACCGCCAGCGCCGCTAACAGCAAAAGGAAGAGAACGATCAGAAGTATTTTTTTCTTCTTGGATGCGCCCTTAAACAGCTTTTTCGGGATGCTGAAAATCGCCTTGAGTAACTTGATTGGCAGCTTCAGTAAAATTTTCAACAGCTTGGCTAAAACCTTCAGCAATTTGATCAGTAGTTTGAAAGGTAATTTCAGGATTCCAAGCACCTTTTTCATACCTACTCAACCTCCATTATCGCACCGCGCTTCTCGTTTGCCTGTTTTACTCCAGGCAATGGATTTTCACGCTGTCATGATTCTTAACAACATGCTGGAACCCGCATTCCACATCGTTGACCTCCAAAACGACCGGGCGATCCACATGGTCAAAATCAATCCCGGAATACTCCAGCAGATCCATCAAATAGTACGGCGAGCCATCCTTCTTTTCATCCAGCACCAGCGGCGCGCCGTTCAAAAGAATCTGTAATTTTTTTACCGGCGTCACAGGCCGGGGCTGCGCTGCCGCAGGGCGGGACGCCGCCGGCGCTGCCTGCGCCACAGGTGCGGAAACAGCGGCAGCCGTCTGCGCCACAGGCACAGGGGCACTTTGGACTTGAGGCACAGGGGCAGCCGGAGCAGAAACAGGGCTCTCTGCCGGCGTCTGGTGCGGCGCAGGCACAGAAACAGCAGCCGGCCGGTCCAGCGTCAAAATGGTATCGCCCGTATGCAGCGGCGTATTGAGGGACGCCCCTTCGTTATTCACCAGCACACGACCGGAAAAATGCTTCCCCAACAGCTCGCCCAGCGTTTTTTCCGCGCTCTTGCCTTCCTTTGCGGGAACAAAGGTGATTTTGTCGCCCGCATGGATCACGGATGAGATCGCCGCCTCTTCTTCATTGACGAACAGCGCCGCAGGGACGCCGGGCTCGCCATGAAAAACCATACGCCGGCCATCCAGGGTGACGCTGAGATTCCTGCCCGACTTGCCCAGCATGTCGGAGTAGCTGTAGCCATTCATCAGAAGGATATCCCGCAGCGTCAGCGCACCGTTGCGGAAGAGCTTTGCAGGCTGCCCGTTCAGCATGACCATGTAACTGTCGTTCAGCAGGCCCAAACCCGCAGAAACCGCAATCCCCAAAGGCGTTGCATATTCCGGGTTTTTCAAATCCATGTCGTCGGCAAAAATGCTCACGGAGAAGTTGTTGCCCGCCAGGGCCACCCGGCGCTCGTCCATTTCCAGACCCTTGGCCACCTTGGGCAGGAACCCGCTGAGTTTGCTGCCGCCGCCGGCCAAAAATACCGCCGAAGGCGCGCTGCCGTTCACACCCAGGATCTGCTTTGCAATGGCGTCCGCCAGGCGCTCCATGGGCTCCTGGATGATCCCATGCAGGGTCTCGGCAGAAACCGTTTCCTCCAATCCCAGGATATTCGTATAGACGACCTCTTCCTGGGTATCCAGCGTCCGCTTGATCTGCTCAGCCGTGGCAAAATCCACCAGCAGCGCCTGCATGATGGCTTCCGTGATCTCGTCGCCCGCGATCGTCGCCATGGTATAGCCTACCACGCTGCCGGCCCGGCACAGGGCAATATCCGTCGTCCCCGCGCCGATATCGACCAGGGCAAGGTTCAACAGGCGCAAATCCGCCGGAATGACCGCATTCATGGCGGCAATCGGCTCCAGCGTCATGCTGGCCACTTGCAGGCCCGCCGTGCGCATGGTCGCGTACAGGCTCTCCACCACCTCGCCGGGCAGGAAGGTTGCCACCACGTCTGCCTCCACCTTCTTGCCGCTGTGCTGCTGCAAATTGGACAGGGGATAATTATCCAAACGGTACTGCGCCACCGTATAACCCACCAAAAACATCTGCTGGCGCGCTTCCTCGTCCAACTGCAAAGCCTCCTCCGCCGCAGATACCGCTCCCGCCTCCAGGCGGCTGATGATATCCGCGTCGATGCTTTGCTCCGAGGGCAGCTCCATGGTGAAGCTGCCGCTCTGGGTACGCAGGGCGCGGCCGGCAGCCGCCACGCAGACGCGGCGCAGCCGGATGCGCAGCCGTTCCTCCAGACGGTCCGTCACGACCCGTGCCAGAGCGGCCACCTGCTCAATATCGTCGATCTGACCGTCAATCATAGCGCGCCGCCCGTGCTCCGCGGCCTCAATCGCCAAGACTTTGAAACGGCCCTCGTCCGCCTCGCCCACTACGCCGATGATGCTCCGCGTACCGATATCCAGCGCAAACACGAGGTCCTTTTCCTGCTCTCTGTATTCTGCCATAGACTTTTCCCGCTCCCTTCCCGGTGCGCGCAGTACAACTTGCGCTTCCTGACGGAAATTGCCAGAAGGCGGTATACGCAATACCACCTTCTGGCAATCGTTACAACGATGCCCTCACTTCATTAAGGAAGGCGTTTTCTTTTATCCAACTATCCGCGATTATCCGCTTGCTGCTTAATACTTGCTGAACACCGAACCATCGCTCACCGTTTCCTCGTCAGCCGCCGGGGCATACTCCGCAGACGACGCCGCAGGTGCTCTATAGGCAGACTGGCTGGGCTGGCTATAGCTGTTTTCAAACTTACGCAGCTTGAAACGGGACATCAGATCCTTCATCATCGTAGCCTGATCGGAAAGTTCCTGGCTGGCAGCCGCAGATTCCTCGCTGGTGGCAGAGTTTGTCTGGACCACGGCAGAGATCTGGTCGATTCCCTCGGTTACCTGGGCAATGGCTTCCGCCTCTTCCTTGGCAATCTTGCTGATTTCGCCAATGGAACTCATCGCGGCGCCTGCCAACTCCACGGTCTTACTCAGAGAATCGGATACGTTCTTCACGATCTCGTTACCGGAGCGGACAGACTCCAGGGAATGCTCGATCAATTCCTTAGTCGCCTTGGCCGCTTCATCGGACTTGGACGCCAGGTTGCGCACCTCGTCTGCCACCACGGCAAAGCCCTTGCCGGCGGAGCCCGCGCGGGCCGCTTCCACAGCGGCGTTCAGCGCCAGGATGTTTGTCTGGAATGCGATGTTTTCGATTGTGGCAATGATCTTGCCGATCTCGCCGGAGGATGTGGAGATCTTCTCCATGGCATCCACCATTTCCTCCATGTGTTTGGCGCTCACGTTCACCTGTTCACCGGCGGCAATGGAACTGGTCATCGCCTCTTCACTGTTCTTGGCATTGGTACGGGCATTCTGGGAAATATCCGAAATTGTAGCAGACAGCTCCTGAACAGCGCTGGCCTGCTCAGTCGCACCCTGTGCCAGAGCCTGAGCGCCGACGGATACCTGATCGGAACCGGCGGAAACCTGCTCCGCACTCTGCTCGATCTGCGTCAAGGTATCGCTGAGGTTCCGGTTGATCGCACGGATAGACTTCAGCACACTGCTCAATGCACCCACATAAGAAGATTCCGCTCTGGTGCGGACGTCAAAGTTGCCGTTGCCCATTTCCTCCAGCAAACGGCACTCGTCGCCAATAACATCAGACAATACATGCTGGCTGGTACGCAGGGCATTGCACATATCGCCCAGTTCGT
>CANSLL010000187.1 GCA_947647695.1 uncultured Clostridia bacterium
ACCCTCGACCTCCAGCGTGACAGGCTGGCGTTCTAACCAACTGAACTACTCGGCCATATGCGCTACTTTCTTCACGAAAACAGATTTGGTGGGAACAACAGGGCTCGAACCTGTGACCCCATGCTTGTAAGGCATGTGCTCTCCCAGCTGAGCTATGCTCCCGAATCTGGTCTGTGCTTCGTGTTTGAAACAGCATGGATTATTATACTGTCTCTGGCGGAAATTGTCAAGGCAGAAAAGAAAATTTTTCAAAAAAATTTCTTTTCCGCTCCGTTCCTTTCCGCCGCTCCGCTCTTATGCCTTCGGTTTTCCCTCCCCTGCCTGCGCAATCAGACGGCTCAGATCTCCGGCGGTAAAACGGTGCGCCCGGTCGCAGAACTGGCAGGTCAGCTCCGCGCCGCCCTGGCTCTCCAACAAGCCGCGCAGTTCCTCCTGTCCCAGACTGATCAGGGCGCGCTCCACCCGCTCCCGGCTACAGGTACAACGGTATTCAATGGGCGACGTCTCCAGAATCTCCAATTCAAAATCCGACAGCACAGTGCGCAGCAGCGCCTCGGGATCGTCGTTGGCCAGCAGCAGTTTTGTCACCGGGCCCGCGGCATAAACGCCGCCCTCGACCCTGGCAATCACATCCTCCCCCGCGCCGGGCAATAGCTGGACCAAATAACCGCCGGCACAGCGCACGCTCTGATCCCGGTCCACCAGCACCCCCAGGGCACAAGCCGTGGGGATCTGCTCGCTCTCCACGAAATACTGGGCGATGTCCTCGGCGATTTCGCCGCCCAGCAGCTGCACCATCCCGACATACGGCTCCTTCATATGCAAGTCCTTGATGACGGTCAGCGTGCCCTTCGCTCCCACGGCGGCGCCCACATCCAACTTGCCGTCCGGGCGCAGCGGCAGGTCCACCGCCGGGTGCTCCACATAGCCGCGCACATTGCCCTCAGTATCCGACACCGCCACAAGCGCGCCCAACGGGCCGCCGCCGCGCACCTGGACCGTCAGGCTGGCGCCCGCGCCTTTCAGGGCGTTGCCCATCATGGAAGCCCCTGCTAAAACACGTCCCAGCGCCGCTGTCGCCACCGGCAGCGTCTTGTGGATCTGCCGGGCGCGCTCATTCAGCGCCCGCGTCGTCACCGCCGCCGCCTTGACCATGCCGTCAGCCGATATCGCTCTGACCAATCGATCCATTCCGGTTCACTCCCGTATACAAGAAAAATAGATGCGCCCTTCCTCCGGCCCCGGCGCGCGCAATTTGCAGTCGCCCCAAGTGCGGACCTCGGTAAACCCGGCCTCGTGAAGTAGCGCCATCAGCTCCGCCACCTCCCAGGCCCGTTCCCGGTGCTCCTCGGCGGAGCGCTGCCAAAGGCCCTTAGCGGTGCGCTGGAACAAATCCATGCCATAGATGCAGATGCGGCTGCGCCGGTCAAACTCCGTGCGCCAGACACAATAGACATCCTCCTGCTCATCCAGGAAGACCTGCCCGTCCAGCTCCTGCAGCTTTTTTGGCGTATTGATATCAAAAAGAAAGACGCCGCCGGGCGCCACGAACAGATGCAGCCGCCGCAGCGTCCGCCGCAGGGCGCGCACATCCGTGATGTAATTCAGGCTGTCCAGGCAGCAGACCGCCGCCTCCACGGTGCCGTACAGGTCCAGCTCCTCCATCCGCTGCTGAAGGTAAACCGGCGGTATAACCCCCTCCGGCACGGTCTTTTGCGCCGCCTCGGCCAGCATATCCTCAGAAAAGTCCACCCCGATCAGCTCGTATCCCGCCCGGGCCAGCAGGACCGTCATCGTGCCGGTGCCGCAGGCCAGGTCCAGGACCGTCCGCACCGGGATGCGGCTGCGCTTCATCAGCTTTTCCAGAAACGCCGCCCGCTTTTCATAGGCCACATCTCCGGTCAGTGCGTCGTAGGACCGGGCAAGCTGCTCGTAGCAATTCATTCTTCCCCGCCCTGCGCTTCCTTCGCCTCCAGCTCGGCGAGGTTTCGGAACACATCCTCGTAACCGCCCGCGCCGTAATTCAGCGAACGGTTAACCCGGCTGATCGTCGCGCTGGACGCCCCGGTACGCTCCAGGATCTCATTGTAGATCAGGCCTTGATTCAGCAGCGACGCTACCTCATACCGCTGCTCCATGGACCGCAGCTCCGGCACCGTACACAGATCATCAAAAAAACGGCAGCATTCGTCCAGCGTCTTCAGCGACAGAATCGCCTTATACAACTCGATATTCTTTTCCTTTTTTGAGATTTTCGCCATCGCAGGTCCACCTTTCCCCCTCCACAGGGTGGCATTCCGGGCCGCACGTTCTGATCCGTCCGGCCTTTTTGGATATTTTAACATACTACATTGTGAAAGTAAACTCTTTTTTCCCCTCCCGCGGTCAAAAAAACGACGCCGGACCCGCCGCACCCTTTTTTTCTCTTTTGCATACAGTGGCAATAAGAGAGGAGGCTGTATGTGAAACATTTGATAGAACCTGCAGCGTTTACCATGCAGGAAACGGAGCGGATCTGGACAGTGGATGAGATCCCGGTGCTTACGGCAGCTCTTTCCGTCCCCCAGTGGCCCAAAGCCGCCGGAGGCCGGACCGTTCTCCGGCTGAACCGCTATTACCGCCAATGCGCCCGCTCCTTCCTTGCCTACTGCAACCGGTTCCTCTTCCCCCAGGCAGCGGCAGACTTCCAGCAGGCCTGCCAGGCGGGCGCGCCCCTGCCCTGCGGCAGGGCGCTGCTGAACTGCTCTGTCACCTGTGCCCACGACCGTTTTCTCAGCCTGTATCTGGATTGCACCGAATGGGCCGGTACCGCCCGCGCCGTCACACTGCGGCGCAGCGACACCTGGGACCTGGTCACCGGCTGGCCTGTCTCCGCCCGGGACTGTTTTCCCCACGGCGTGCCCATCCGCAAACGCTGTCTGGAAACGGCGCGGGAGGTCTGCGCCCGGCAGGCGGCGGAGGGCCTGTGCGTCTATGCAGATGATCTGCCCATGCGCCTGCGCCGCTATCTCAATCTGCGGAACTTCTATCTCAGCGAGGAAGGCTTCCATTTTTACTACCAGATGTATGCCATCGCGCCGGCAATCGAGGGCGTCCCCACTTTTCTGCTTCCTTTTTCCGAGGAAGACGGTCCCCACTGGCCCGTTACAGCTCCGGGACAGCGGCCGCGGCGCAAAAAAAGAGCGTAAGCGGTCCTCCCGCTTGCGCTCTTCTTTTCTGTTCTTCACTGCTGGGCCAGATATTCCTCCAGGCAAAGTCCCTGCTCCATAATGTACCGGGCCGCATCCACCCCCACATAGCGGTAGTGCCACGGCTCATAGCCCACGCCCGTCAGGCTGCTCTTTTCCGTGGGATAGCGCAGGATAAAACCGTACTCGGCGCAGTGCTCCATCAGCCACTGCTGCACCGGGCGGTCCTCCTGGTCCCGGTCCAGCATCTGGTACTCCTGATCCACAATATCCACCGCAAGCCCTGTCTGGTGCTCGCTGGTGCCGGGGCGGGCCACCCAAAAGGACGCCTGCTCTTCCGCCTCCGCCTGGGAATACCCCCGGGCCAAATACGTTTGGGTCTTGTTCTCAAACAACTGCGTCTGTTTTTCCTTGCTGCGGTAAGAAGAGCAGATCAACGGCTGATACCCGGCGGCGCGGGCAGCGTCCATCATTTCCTGGAGCGCAGGATATGCCCGGCTGTCGATCCGATGGCCGTTTTTCAGTTGGGTCAGCTCCGGTTCGGAAAAATCGGAGGGCAGCGGGTTCTCCCTGTTCACCAGCATCAGCTTCCACGCCTCTTCACTGCTCCCGCTCCCCGGCGCGCCTGTACCGGGCGGTTCCCCGCCCTGGGACTGTATGGCCCCGGTCCCGGACGTGCCGCCGTCCGGCGCTTCAGACGGCACATCCCCTGCGGACGGCCGCACAGGCGCGTCTCCGCCGAACGGCAATTTCCCATTCTGGGACGTAGATAAAAAAAGAGACACGTCGCGGGTCCCGGTGTCCATGGGCGCAGCCCAGGCCGCGCTGACCTTTCCCAGCAAAAAACCGCTGCAAAACAGCATGGCGCAGAAAATCAAGGGCATGGCGGC
>CANSLL010000188.1 GCA_947647695.1 uncultured Clostridia bacterium
GGCCAATTCCTTTGAAAGCCAGCAGCGCTATTTCCGGGAATACATCGACCGGCAGCCTGGTTGGGAGCTGTACGAAATTTACGCCGATGAAGGCATAACCGGTACCAGCACCCAAAAAAGGGCAGCTTTCAATCGTATGATCTGCGATGCGCAGCTGCACCGGTTCGACTTGATTCTCACCAAGGAAGTCAGCCGCTTTTCACGCAATATTTTGGATGCTGTCTCCTATACGCGCAAGTTGCGGCAGTTGGGGATCGGCGTACGCTTTATGAGCGACGGGATTGATACCTTGGACCCGGACGCCGAGCTGCGGTTGTCGCTTTTTTCCAGTATCGCCCAGGAAGAGAGCCGCAAGACCTCGGCGCGTGTCAAATGGGGACAGACCCGGCGGATGGAACAGGGGGTCGTCTTTGGCCGCTCCATGCTGGGCTACGACGTAAAGAACGGCAGGATGACTGTTAACCGGGAGGGGGCTGCAATCGTGCGGCTGATCTTCCAAAAATATGTCTGCGAGGGCAAAGGCGCCGCGGTCATTGCCCGCGAGCTGGAGGATGCAGGGTACCGGACGCTGCATGGCAGAAATGTTTGGAGAAGTACCGCGATTCTCAAGATTTTGAAAAACGAAAAATATTGCGGAGACCTGAAGCAGAAAAAAACGTTTACACCGGATTACCTGACGCATCAGAAAAAATACAACCATGGAGAGGAAACGTTTGTGTTTCTGCGGGCACACCACGAGGCCATCGTCGACCGGGCGCTTTGGGACGCTGCGCAACGAGAGCTGGCGCGGCGGGACTTGAACGGAAAGACCGGCAGTGGTCACGGGAACCGCTATCCTATGTCTGGAAAGATCAAATGCGGCGTGTGCGGCAAGAGCTTCGTCTCCCGCGGAAGGAAGAGGCGGGACGGTATCCGGTACCGGACATGGCGCTGCGGGACGGCTGTCAGCGAAGGAACGCGGCGTACCGGCCCGGCGGGGGAGCAGGCAGGGTGCGGTATTGGGTATCAGATCCGGGATGAACTTGCCGTTGAACTGGTGAAGCGGTCGGTTGGGATGCTGCGTATGGATCGGGAAACGGTGGTTTCCCGTATTACAGATCTTGTACTGCATTCGTTGCGGGATGCCAGGGAGTCGGAGCAGGCCCATGCCATGCAGTGCAGAAAAGAGCAAAAAAAGTTGCAGGAGAAAAAGAAAAGCGTGTTGGACGCTTTTTTCTCCGGCATCATCGGGCCAGCGGATATGCAGATGATGAACGAAGAATACGACCGCAGAATTGCTGTCTTGAACGACCAGATTATGCCGTTTGCAGCGGACTCGTGGGACAGCGGCAGCGTAGAGTCAGACATCCGGCGGAACGTATGGGAAATCGTATCCGGCCGATCCGCCGGCGACCGGTTCTACGGAAATCTTGTGGATCATATCACGGCATATCCAGGCCGGCGGGTAACCGTACAGCTAAAACAGCTGCCTGCCTGCTGGAGCTATCTGCTGAAGCCGCTGCCAGACGTTTGAACCGGTACTTGGTTGGCCGGTGCGGTGGTGCAAAATGCTGCTTCTGTACCGATATCGGTCAATAGCGCCTTCAACTCAGGATAGGGCATCGAAAAACGCTGGCTCAAATACCTCAGGGACGCGCCAAGTTCTCCATCAGGTCCTCCGTACTGTAATAGACTATGATACAAGCAAAATTAAAAGACAAGGCGGTAGGTAATAAGGACTTCTGCTTTTGCCTTGTCCCAGGTGCAGGTGTCGACAATACCATCTGCGGCAGCGTATTTCTCAGCGATCGACGCGGTCGGAGAGGTGAGCAGCGCGAGGGCGGAACGGATGCGGTCACGCATGGCCGCAGTCGTATCCGTTTGACGGAGGCCGGCGTCCATACGGTCGATCCCGGCGCGAATCTCGGCTTGCTCCTGTTGCAGCTGCGCTTTTGCGGTCTTGTACTCCTCGACGGTATCCGCCCCGGACAGATACGCATCTTTTAGGCGGGACAGTTTTTGCTCGATCACTTTTGCTTTCCGCTCCAGTGCGGATCGTTCGTCCTGAGCGCCGGACGTGGCCTGCACCACATGAAAGTTGATTGGCACGGACTGTATGGCATCCCGCTCCAGCCGATGCAGAACGGACTGCTCCAGGATATCGGCGGCGATGTGCTGGGATGTGGTACAGCGGCCCTTGACCCATGCGTTGCATTTGAAATAGTGCGGAGATACAAAAATCAACGTGTTTCCGCAGCTGGCGCAGCGGACGATGCCGGAAAGCCAGTGCTTCTTTTCCCAAACGGGGCGGCTGTGCTTTTTCCATTTGGCTTTGATTTCCCGGACCCTCTGCTGGGTGCGCTCCCAGGTGTCCATGTCGATCAGCGGCGTATGCCTGGCGTCGGACAGGATCGTGTCTGCGTCGTCAAAATCCCTGCGGACACGGCGTAAGGGATTCCAGCGCAGCTTCCCGATGTAGACGGGATTGCGCAGGATGTATTCCACCGTGCGGTGCTCAAAAGGATTTCCCCGGTGGGTCCTGATGCCCATGGCATTCAGCTGCTTGGCGATGGCCAGGTATCCGTCCCCGGCGAGGAAACGAGAGAAGATCTGCCGGATGATCTCTGCCTCCTCCGGTACCGGAACCAGCATATTGTCCTGGACGCGGTAGCCATAGGCGGGGGAGGATTGCAGCTCGCCGCGCCGGGCCTTTTCCGACATCCCGCGGCGGACCTCTTCAGAGAGGTTCAGGGAATAGAATTCATCCATGGCCTCGATCAGCGCCTCGCTGATGATGCCCATTTTCCCCTCGGCAATGGGTTCGGAAACAGAGATTACCTCAATGCCGTATTTCTGCCGGAGCATGGATTTGTAAACGACGCTGTCTTCCCGGCTGCGGGCAAAGCGCGAGAATTTCCAAAGCAGGATGCCGTCAAAGGGCTTGGGAGAGGACTTCGCCATGGCGATCATGCGCTTGAACTCGTCCCGATGGGCGATCTGCCGGCCGGAGATGCCGCCGTCAACGAAAACAAGGTCGTCCGGGATGATATATTGGTTCCGGGCCGCCCATTTGCGGATCTCCACCAACTGCGCGTCGGGGGAGTATTCTGTCTGGTCCTCTGTGCTGACGCGGATATAAGCGGCGCCGATCTTGATGCCGCTGCCTTTTTCCATAACCTTGCCTCCTTTGTTAGAACCGCCCCGGTCATGGTTCCGGGGCGGGTTTGTGTTTAGTGGGAGAGTTTTTCAATCAGATGCTGAAACAGCGCGACGTGCGAGGTGCAGATACGATCAAAAACTGCGGCGGCGGTCGCATCGTCATAGATGTGCGATGTGCAGTTACGGTCGTCTAAAAGAACGACCCACGCGTCGCCGTCAGCGATCAGGCCGCTGGCGTATGCTTGCTTCATGGTGCTTTTGGGACTGTTGATCTCGGTATAGCCCTGGTCGAGCAGGTACTCCCGCGCTGCTTTCCAGGCCAGTTCTGTGCAGAATTCAAAGCGCTGGATCACGCCGTCGCGCACCACGTCAGACGGGTGGCTGTCATATTCGGCCAGTGCGTCTTTCAGACGCGAAACTGCATCTTGCAGGCGGCTCAGTTTTTCGGCTGCTTTGTTCATCAGGGGGACACCGTCCTTTTCGATATTCTGCACCAGGGCAGGCAGCGTGCTGTCTGTGACAAAGACAAGGTCAAAGTCCAGCAGGGTGGGGAGGGCGTCGACCGCCGAGCGGAAGTGAGGCTGGCAGGCAGCGTCCATACCGTAGACAGCAAGGTCAATATCGCTGCGCTCACGGTGGTCTCCGCGGGCGCGGGAGCCGTAGAGCACGATCTTATCAGCACCATATTGCCACCCAAGCCGGGCGATTTGTTCGTATAAAGAGTTCATACTGCAATTCCTTTCTTCACAAAACTTGCGCCAAATTCACTATGCGGCCGATCAGTTGATCTGGTTGCGTGGACCAATACTTGTAATCACATACAAGAACTAAGCGCTTTTTTGCGCGGCTGATTGCTGTATTGACGACCTGTTTCCCCTGGGTTTTTGCACGGCATGTATCAGTA